>NZ_JBDPMJ010000052.1:0-32721 GCF_039880665.1 Nonomuraea sp. B5E05 | reverse complement strand
GCGAGATCCCGAAGAACGCCGGATCGAACTCACCCGCCTCGTACAGGAACCCGCCATGCCGCGCATACGTGGTCCCGTGACTGTCCGGGTCCGGGTTGTAGAGCTTGTCCAGGTCCCAGCCACGGTCGGCGGGGAACTCCCCGATCGCGTCCTGGCCGGAGGCCACCAGGTTCCACAGGTCCTCGGGTGAGAGCACCCCGCCAGGGAAACGGCAGGCCATTCCCACGATCGCGATCGGCTCGCGCGCCGCCTCGGCGAGAGAACGGTTCTGCGCACGCAGCCGTTCCGTCTCCTTCAAGGAGGAACGCAGGGCCTCGATGAGCTTGGTGTCGTTCGCAGCCATTCTCGCCTCGTACTCTTCGTGCTACCGAAAGGGGGATCTACGCCTGGGCGGCGGGGATGTTCTCGGTGATCGTCCGCATGACCGCGGCGGCGTGGTCGTTCAGGTAGAAGTGACCGCCGCGGAAGACGTGCAGGTCGAACGCGCCGCTGGTGTGCTCCTTCCAGCGCGCCGCCTCGTCCGTGGTGACATGGGGGTCACGGTCGCCGGTCAGGACGACGATCGGAGCGTCGATCCTGGCGCCGGGCGTGCAGCGGTAGGTCATGATGGCCGTGTAGTCGCCGCGCAGCGACGGCAGGATCATGCTCTGGAGCTCGGGGTCGGCCAGCATGCGCACGTCGGTGCCGCCGAGCCGCCGTACCTCGGCGAGGAGGGCCTGGTCGCCCTCCTTGTGCACGGTCTCGACGCGTACGCACGAGGGGGCGCGCCGGCCGGAGGCGAAGAGCACCCGCGGCGCGAGGTCCCGCTCCATCAGCCTTCTGGCCACCTCGAACGCGACCACGGCGCCCATGCTGTGCCCGAAGAAGGCCATCGGCCGGTCCGCCAGCGGCACGATCTCCGCCGTGACGCGGTCCGCGAGCTCGCCGATGTCGTCGATGCACGGCTCGTGGCGGCGTTCCTGCCGGCCCGGATACTGGATCGCCAGGACGTCGAACCGCGGCGTGAGCTGCTTGGCGACCGGGTGGAAATAGGAGGCCGAGCCGCCCGCGTGCGGGAAACAGATCAGGCGCGTGGTGCTCTCGCGGCTGTCCGGCGCGGCGAAGAAGCGCCGCACCCACGTTCCGGTTTCGGTGATCACTGGGTCTTCCTTCCGTTGATGTCCGCACTCACCCTGGCGACCAGGAGTTCGGCGCCTGGAATGTGCGCGGCTCGTCCCAGGCGGGCGGCCGGGAGGAGGCGCCCCTGGCCCAGGACGGGTCGTCCGCCCGCGTGGCGGGCCTGGGCGGCGGCGGGGCGTTGCCCTCCTCCGCGCCCGGCGCGAGGCGGTGCAGCAGCGCCGTCACCACCGCGGCCAGCTCCTCCTGGTCCAGCTCGCCGCGTACGAACCTGAACACCGCCCCGTCGCCGCCCATCACATCGGCAGGTTTCCGTGCTTGCGGTACGGGACCTTCGCGGTCTTCGCGCGGAGCATGGCCAGCGACCGCGCCAGGACCGCCCTGGTCTCGGCCGGGTCGATCACGTCGTCGACCAGCCCGCGCTCCGCGGCGTAGTAGGGGTGCATCAGCTCCTGCCGGTACTCCCTGATCAGCCGGACGCGGGTCGTGTCGGGGTCGTCGGCCGCGGCGATCTCCTTGCGGAACACGACGTTCGCGGCGCCCTCGGCACCCATGACGGCGATCTCGTTCGTGGGCCAGGCGAAGGACAGGTCCGCTCCGATGGAGCGGGAGTCCATCACGATGTACGCCCCTCCGTACGCCTTGCGCAGGATGACCTGGATGCGGGGGACGGTGGCGTTGCAGTACGCGTACAGCAGCTTGGCCCCGTGCCGGATGATGCCGGCGTGCTCCTGGTCGCGGCCGGGCAGGAAGCCGGGGACGTCGACCAGGGTGACCAGGGGGATGCTGAACCCATCGCAGAACTGCACGAACCGGGCCGCCTTCTCCGAGGCGTTGATGTCCAGCACGCCCGCCAGCGAGGCCGGCTGGTTGGCCACGATGCCGACGACCTGGCCGTCGATCCTGGCCAGGGCGCAGACGACGTTGGTGGCCCACGTGCTGTGCACCTCGAAGAAGTCGCCGTCGTCGGCGACCTCGTGGATGACCTCGCGCATGTCGTACGAGCGGGTCAGCTCGGAGGGCACGATGTCGAGCAGCGCCTCGCACCGCCGGTCCGCCGGGTCGGCGGTGGCGAGGGCGGGCGGCGACTCGCGGTTGTTGGCGGGCAGGAGGGAGAGGAGGTAGCGGACCTCCTCCAGGCAGTCGGTCTCGTTGTCGTAGACGAAGCCCGCCGCGCCCGAGACGGTGCCGTGCACCTGGGCCCCGCCGAGCTCGTCGTGGCTGATCTTCTCGCCGGTGACCGCTTCGACCACGTTGGGGCCGGTGATGTACATCTGCGAGATGCCGCTGACCATGAAGGTGAAGTCGGTGAGCGCCGGGGAGTAGGTGGCGCCGCCCGCGCAGGGGCCGAGGATCACGCTGATCTGCGGGATGACCCCGGAGGCCTGCACGTTGCGCTGGAAGATCCCGCCGTAGCCGGCGAGCGCGGTCACGCCCTCCTGGATGCGGGCGCCGGCGCCGTCGCTGAGGCTGACGAGCGGCGCGCCGGTCGTCATGGCGAGATCCATGAGCTTGTGGATCTTCTGGGCGTGCGCCTCGCCCAGCGACCCGCCGAAGATGCGGAAGTCGTGCGCGTAGACGAAGACGGTGCGGCCGTGCACCTTGCCCCAGCCGGTGATCACGCCGTCGGTGTAGGGCCGCCGGTTCTCCATGCCGAAGCCGCTGGCGCGATGCCGGCGCAGCGGCTCGATCTCGGTGAAGGTGCCTGGGTCGAAGAGCAGGTCGAGCCGCTCGTCGACGGTGAGCTTGCCCCTCGCCCGCTGCGGGTCCTTGGCCGGCCGAGCTTCCCCGCCGCGCGCCTGATCCTTGATCATGCCGAGTTCGGCCACCCGCTCCCGCAGGGAGAGAGGCGGTTCCAAGCCGCGTTCTGTGGTCAGAGTCACGTTGCGTATATCCTCTCGGCCTATGAGCGGGATATCAGCGAGCACGCCCTTCGAGCGCGTGCCCGGATGCCCCGCCCCAGTCAGGTTTCATTCCAGCCCATGGGCCCGCGGCCTAGCTACGGGATTCGCCCCCTAATATCCGCCTGCATTCCCCTATGGAATCCCCTGGAGGGCGATCGAGGAGAAAGCTCGGCTTTCCAGGGGAGCGGCCGGAGTTTTCACGCGGTGCCGTCGCCACGTTTCTGGGGGGCGATAAGGGTTGCCCGCGCGGGAGGGTCCGTGCCCCGCCGCGAGCAGCACGTCTAGTGGGGCATAGGGGTTACCCCACGCTTCGCGCATCGCGAATACTGGTGCCGCTCGGCAACCTGAAATCTCGCCGGTGTGCCCGGCCGGGGCGCACCAGCGCGGCGTGTAAGGAGACACCGGTGGACTTTGGTTTATTCTATTTCGCGGACGGTGTCCGGACCGGATCCGACCAATACCGGCTGCTGCTCGAAGGGGCCAGGTTCGCCGACACCAACGGTTTCTCCGCGGTGTGGACACCCGAGCGGCATTTCCATGAATTCGGCGGCCGTTATCCCAATCCGGCGGTGACCGCGGCGGCCGTCGCCGCCGTGACGGAGAACGTCGCGATCCGCGCGGGAAGCGTCGTGGCCCCGCTGCACCACCCGGCGCGCATCGCCGAGGAATGGGCGGTGGTGGACAACCTTTCCGGCGGCCGGGCCGGCGTCTCGTTCGCGCCCGGCTGGCACGTGGTGGACTTCGCGCTGAGGCCCGAGAACTACGCCGACCGCCGCCAGGTGACGATGGACACCATCGACACGGTGCGGCGGTTGTGGCGGCAGGAGGAGGTGGAGCTGGTCGACGGCGCGGGCGAGTCGGTCAAGCTGCGCACCCATCCGGCGCCGGTCCAGCCGGAGCTGCCGACGTGGCTCACCAGCTCGGGCAACCCGGAGACGTTCCGCCAGGCGGGCGACCTCGGCGTCGGCATCCTCACCCACCTGCTCGGCCAGAGCCTCGACGACCTCGTCCGCAAGGTCGCCGAATACCGCGAGCACTACGCCAGGGCGCACAACGGGACAGGCCACGTGGCGCTGATGTTGCACACGTTCGTCGGCGAGGACCGCGCCAAGGTGCGGGAGGTGGTGCACGATCCGTTCACCGACTACCTGCGCAGCTCGCTCGGCCTGGTCCTGAAGGCGGCGGAGGAGCTGATGCCGGGCATCGACCCGGACCAGATGGACCCGGAGGACATCGAGTTCCTCCTGGAGGTCTCCTTCGAGCGGTACTTCGAGACGGGCGGCCTGTTCGGCACCGTCGACGACGGCATGGCGCTGCTGAGCTCGCTGGAGAGGATCGGCGTCGACGAGGTGGCCTGCCTCATCGACTTCGTCCCCGACACGGACGCCGTCCTCGACGGCCTGCGCCACCTAGCCCGGCTCAAGCAGCGGTGGGAAGCACGGTGAGCGCGCCGCCGGCCGGCGCCGTCATGATCGACAGCGCGCGGTTGAGACGCGCGCTCGGTCACTACCCGACGGGCGTCGTGGTGATCGCCGCCCTGGCGGACGGCGAGCCGCATGGTTTCACCGTCAACTCCTTCACCTCCGTCTCCCTCGACCCGCCCATCGTGAGCTTCTGCGCCGCCCACACCTCGACCACGTGGCCGTACATCCGGGCCGCCGGCGCGTTCACCATCAGCATGTTGAGCGCCGGTCAGGAGCGGGTGTGCCAGTCGTTCGCGAAGAAGGGGGCCGACCGGTTCTCCGGGGTCGGCTGGACGGTGAACGGGAGCGGCCATCCGGCGATCACCGGCGCGGTCGCGTGGATCGACTGCGTGCTCGACTCCTGCCACCTGGTGGGGGACCACGAACTGATCCTCGCCAGGGTGATCGACCTGACCACCAACGACGACGCCGGCGACGACCCGCTGGTCTTCCACCGCGGGCGGCTCGGCAGGATGCTGCTCTGACCGGCGGGAATGTCGAAGGGCGCTCTCCTGCTGGAGAGCGCCCTTCGAGTGGTGCGCCGCCAGGGACTCGAACCCCGGACCCGCTGATTAAGAGTCAGCTGCTCTGACCAACTGAGCTAGCGGCGCAACAGGTGTAACTGTATCAGCCGCCGAACGGTACCCGCACATCATCCGAGCCGGGCCGCCAGCCCTTCGTACGCCCCCAGCACCAGGTCCCAGAACCGCTTCACGTCCAGCGACGTTCCCACCTGCGCGTTCGCCTGCCGGTCGCCGACCCTGAAGTCCGTCACCGTCATCCCCCGGGTGTAGATCCCGGCCGTCTCCACGTTCACCACGGCGGGAACGCAGGTGAACAACGACGGATCCAGCACGTACGCCACCGCGCACGCGTCGTGGATGGCCGGGCCGCCGTCGGCGGTGACCTCGCCGTAGAACCGGGCCGCCGGCACCAGCAGGTCGCGGCCCAGCCGCCCGAGCGGGCGCATGCGGTCGAGCACGCCGGAGGTGACCACGGCCGACAGCGTCACGTCCAGCCCCAGCATCGTCACCGTCCATCCGGCGTCGAAGACGATCGCGGCCGCCTCGGGGTCGGCCAGCATGTTGAACTCGGCCGCCGGGTTGTGGTTGCCCCGCGTGAAAGAGCCGCCCATGATGACCAGGTCGCGGGCCCACTCGACGACGCGCGGCTCGCGGTGTACGGCGAGGGCGAGGTTCGTCAGCGGCCCGACGGCCACCAGGGTGATCTCGCCGGGAGCGGCCCGCAGCGTCTCCACGATGACGTCGGACGCGTGCCCGGGCGACGCTCCCCGATCGGCCGGGGGCAGCCTCACGTCGCCGAGCCCGGTGGCGCCGTGCACGTGGGAGGCGCGTACGGTGCGCCGCAGCAGGGCGCCGGCGCTGCCCGGCGTCACCGGCACGTCGCCGAGCTGGAAGAACTCCCTGAGCGCCAGGGCGTTGGCGGTGGTCAGCTCCAGATCGACGTTGCCGCCCACCGTGGTGATGCCGGCCAGACTCACTGACGGGGAGCCCGCGATCAGTGCCAGGGCGAGCGCGTCGTCGATGCCGGGATCGCAGTCGATGAGAACCTTTTTCACAGAAGGCGAGGATACGCATAGATCGGGCCGGGCAGTTCCCCCAAAGCTGCCCGGCCCGATCGGTGGCGGTCCAGGCCGACGTCTTCCCCCAAAAACGCCGGCGGTCCCGCACTGGCGAACCGCGGTCCCCCTCCGCGTCCGCTTCGGTGAAGGTCTATTGGCCTCTCGACCTGCTACAACGCTACCGAGACGAATGCAACGGTCGCGTCATAACGGGGTCGAATATCTGTTTAATCCCACCTACGGAAGTTCCAACCGAACCTCCGTACCTTCCTGAAGTGACCTGCTCACCGTGCAGTACTTCTCGTGCACCCGGTGCGCCACCGCCTCGAAAACGGCGCGGGCGTCCTCCGACGGCAGCTCCACGTCGTAGGCGACCGTCACCGGGCCCAGCTTGCTCTGCTCGACCTTCTCCGCCTGCACGGTCATCTCCAGGCGGACGAGCCGCTTGTTCCGCTGGGCCGTGAGCGGCTCGACGGTCACGATGTTGCACCCGCCCACCGCCGCCAGCAGCAGCTCGACCGGGGTGAACACGCCGTCCTCGTCGCCACCGCCGATCCGCACCTCGGCGCCGCGGGCGTTCGTGGCCCGGAATCCGCCGTCATCAGTCCGCTCCACACGCACATTTGCCATGTTCCCGACCTTAGTCACCGGGCGCAGCGGCGGGTCCAGGGGCATGGGGGCGGCCCATTCACCTGATTCCTCAGCTGCGCTCAGAAACCTTTCATGTTCGTTCAGCACCGTGATGGACATGGCTAGCGAGGCGAATGCGAACCAAGGTCCCATCCTCTTCTGGTGTGGTGTCGCGGTAGCCGAGTTCGGCGCGATCCAACCGGGTCTCGGCCATCCGTGGAGCCCCACCTCCTACCTCACCGCGGCGCTGCTCGCCGGGATCGGCCTGCTCAGCGTCAAGGCCGCCGGTCACCTGCGCACCGAGGAGGCCAGGCAGCGGCTGCGGCTCGGCGGCTACCTGACCGGAGCGCTGCTGGTGGCGTACCAGGTCGGCGCGGCGCCCCAGGCGACGGAGCCCGGCCGCGTGGCCTGCCTGCTCGTGTACGCGCTGGCGGCCGTCATGGCGGTCCTGAGCCACCGCGTCCCGCCGGAGAGCAGGCCGGTCCTGCTGATCGCCACCGGCGTCGATCCGCGTTCCCTGCGCGCCCGCCTGGCGAGGGCCGCCAACACCGTGGCCGTCTACCGGACCGAGCGCGCCACCGACGAGCTGCGCGACCTGGAGGCCACGTACGGCCTCGTCCTCGTCGTCGGCCGGGAACACGACCCGAGGGTCAAGGAGCGCCTGAGCGCCTCGGGGCTGAGCCGCGAGATCCCCGACATCGCCGAGCGCGAGGTGGTGGTGGCCGGTCCGCGCCCGTTCAAGCGGTATGTCAGCGGCGCGTTGTCACGCCTCGCCATCCCCAGATCACGAATCCGTTTCGAAAATGGACACAAGGTTTAGGCCGACGTTACGCGTCATCTGAGACGGTAGGTGACGGACAAGGAGGCAAGGTGACGACTTTCCCCGGAACCGCCCGTGTCGAGATGGTCATGGGTATGCCCGTCAGCGTGGACATCCGCACGGCGCTCCCGGAACGCGAGATGACCCCTCTGCTGGACGACGCTTTCGCCTGGCTCAGGTGGGTGGATGACACCTTCGACCCGGTCAAGGAAGACAGCCAGATCGGCCGGCTCAACCGCGGCCAGACCATCGGGCAGATCCCTGAACTCATCGAGGTCTTGCACCGCTGCGACGAGCTCAGCCGGCTCACGGACGGCTGGTTCGAGGCCCGCATCAACGGCGTGACCGACCCGTCCGGCTACATCAAGGGCTGGGCGCTCGAACGCCTGTCGCGCGCCCTGGTCAACGCGGGCGCCGGCGACCACCGCATCAACGCGGGCGGAGACATCAGGTTGCGCGGCTCGGCCTCCCCCGGCAAGCGCTGGCGGGTCGGCATCCGGGACCCGCACACGGACCTGGTCCGCAAGGTCGTCCTCGCCCACGACCTGGGCATCGCCACCTCGGGCGGCGCGCCCATCGTCAACCCGCGCACCGGCGAGGTGCAGCGCGGGCTCGGCTCGGTCACGGTGATCGGGCCCGACCTCGGCATGGCGGACGCCTACGCCACCGCCATCTACGCCATGGGGCCCGTCCTGGCCAGGCGCTTCGCCGCCCGGCTCGCGGAGTCGGGGCCGTACCAGACGATGATCATTCTGCGGGACGGGCAGGACGTCAGCACGCCCGGCTTCGCCCAGTACAGCGGCGGCCAGGCCCAGTTGGCGGGCTGATCCGGGGCGCGAGCCAGGCGGGCGCGGGCTAGGCGTCGGGGTGTTTGCGCAGATATTCCAGGTAGATCGGGCGCAACGCCTCCCCCAGCTCGCCCTCGCCCGACGCGATGGCGTCGCTGAGCAGCGCCGAGACCCTGCTGAGGTCGTTGGCGCTCTCGTCATGGTGACCGGTGGCGGCCTCGGCGGCGGGGATCACCTTCAACAGGTCCCACAGAAACCCCAGGTCCCCATGGCGTACGGCATAACGCACCGCCCGATCGTGCAACTCATTGGCCGGCAACGACTCGAGCCCGTTCGCGTTCATCTCGTACCTCCCCTGCACGCACCTTCCCGAGCAGGACGGGCCATAACCGGCGACTACCGGCGGTGACCGCCGCGCATCGTCGTGCTCGCACCTCTATCGCGGCGCCCTTCCCAAGTGGGAGGATCAAGCAGCGTGAGATTCATCATCAGAACCCTTGCGGCAGCGGTGGCCCTGTGGGTCGCCATCCAGCTCGTCCCGGGCATCGGCGTCGATCTCGAGGCGAACACGGCACAGTACTGGGGCGTCCTGGTGATCGTGGCGCTGATCTTCGGCATCATCAACGCGATCGTCAAGCCCATCGTCAAGACGCTGGGCTGCGCGCTCATCGTGCTGACGCTCGGCCTCTTCCTGCTCGTGATCAACGCCGCCATGCTGCTGTTGACGGGCTTCATCGCCGAGCAGGTCGACATCCCCTTCCACGTCGACGACTTCTATCCGGCCGCGTTCTGGGGCGCGGTCATCATCAGCGTGGTGAGCTGGCTGCTCGGCCTGTTCATCCCTGACAACGACTGAGTCCCCATGGAGCTCGACGGTGCCGGCCTGACGTGCGCGCAGGTGCACGAGGCGGCCTACGACGGGGCCCGGGTCACGATCTCCTCCCTCGATCGGGCCCGGGCCGCGTGGGCCACCGCCCAAGGGCTGCGGGGCCCCGTCTACGGACGGAGCACCGGAGTCGGCGCCAACAAGGCCGTCACCGTGGAAGCCCCCGGCCTCGACCTGCTGCGCAGCCACGCGTGTGGCGCCGGCGCACCGATCTCGACCGCCCGTGCGCGGGCGATGCTCGTCGTCCGGCTCAACCAGTTCGTCGCGGGCGGATCCGGCGTCGATCCGGCCGTGCTCCCGGTGCTGGCGCACGCCGTCAACGCCGGTTTCACCCCGCCGATCAGGACGTACGGCGCCATCGGCACCGGCGATCTGACGGCCCTGTCCATCACCGCCCTGTGCCTGCTGGGCGAGCTCCCCTGGCGCCACGGCGGCGCCGCGCCGGCCGAGGAGCCGCGCTTCCCGCTGGCGTCGAGCGACGCGCTGCCGTTCATCAGCTCGGGGGCCGCCACGCTCGCCGACGCCGCCATCGCCTGCCACCGCCTGCGCCGGCTCCTCGAAGCGGCGGTCGACGTCGCCGCCATGTCGTTCACCGCGGTCGACGCCTCCGCGGAGCCGCTGGCCGCCGCCGTCCAGGAGGCCCGCCCCCATCCTGGGCAGGCCGTCGTCGCCGCCCGCCTGCGGGCCCTGCTCAGCCAGGGGCTGGCCACCCGCATCCAGGACCCGTACGGATTCCGGGCCTTCGCCCAGGTGCACGGCGCGGCCGTGGACGCGCTCGACCGGACCACCGCCACGATCGAGATCGACCTCAACGCGGCGACCGAGAACCCGCTCATCTCCGGCACTCTGGCCTGGCACAACGGCAACTCCCACGCGGCCCCGGTGGCGCTGGCCCTCGACGCGCTGCGGGCGGCGATCGTGCAGACCGCCCAGCTCAGCACCGCCCGCCTGGCCGCGCTCATGGACCCCGCCTACACCGGCCGCCTGCCGTTCCTCGCCAGGCAACGCGGCGAATCCGGGGCCCTGATCCTGGAATATGTGGCTCAGGACGCCATGGCGGTGCTGCGCCACCTCGCCGTGCCGGTGACGACGGGCACGGCGGTGATCTCGCTCGGCACGGAGGAGCACGCGAGCTTCGCCACCCAGGCCGCCCGCCTCACCCTGCGCTGCCTGGAGCCCCTGGCGCTCGTGCTGGCCTGCGAGCGCACCGCGGCCCTCAGGGCCCGCCAGGCCCCGCCCCCGGACCGGCCGCTCACCGACGACCTGGAGGAGTCGCGCCGCGCCCTGACGGGACACCCGAAGTGAGCTGCTACGCCCGGCCGGGCGCCCGGGCTCCTACAGCCCCTGTCGGTGGCCGGGCACCCGGGCGACCGAGCCGCGCTCCCTGAGCGTGGGCGCCTGCACGACGTGCCGCCGCCGGGTGCCGCCGTCGGCCGCCGCCGACATGAGCCGGACCGCGGCCCGCACGATGCCGTCGATGCCCCAGTCGACCGTCGTCAGGCCGGGCGTGAGCAGGCCCGACATGGGATGGTTGTCGTAGCCCATGACCGACACGTCGCCGGGGATCGACAACCCGAGCTCCTGGGCGGCCGCGTAGACGCCGTAGGCGATCGAGTCGGCGAAGCAGAAGACGGCGCTCGGCTCCTTCGCCGCCAGGATGTCGTGGGCCACCGCCGTCGCGTCGGCCAGGCCGTGGGGCGAGGTGGCGACCTGGATGTCCAGGCCCAGCCGCTCGGCCTCGGCCATCACGTGCACGTCGGCGGGGCGGTCGGGCGTGCTGGCCCGGGTGGGCGTGAGCACGGCGATGCGGTGGTGGCCGAGGGTGCGCAGGTGCTCGAGGGCCAGGGTCACGCCGCGCCGGTTGTCGAAGACGACCTCGCCGGCCGTGCCCGCGATCGAGTCGCCGACCGCGATCACCGGCAGCGACTCGCACAACTCCGGCCAGAACGCCGCCGCCGGGTCGATCGGCTGCACGATCATGCCGTCGACCCGCTGGTCGCGGAGCTGCTGAGCCAGCGCCCGCTCCCTGGCGGGATCGCCGAACGCGTCGAGGATCAGCGCGTAACGATCCTTCTCGCGCAGCCCTCTGCTGATGCCGACCGCCAGGGACTGCTGCCACAGGTCCTCCAGCGAGCCGCACAGCAGCCCGATCATGCCGGTGCGGCCGCTGGCCAGCGCCCTGGCAATGGGATCGGCCTCGTAGCCGAGCTCGGCCGCGGCGGCCCGCACGCGCTCCTTCGTCTCCTCGGACACCTGCAGGCCGCGCAGCGCGTAAGAGACGGCCGCGGGGGACAGGCCCGTCGCCTGAGCCACCTCGCGGATCGTCGCTCTCTTTCGAGGCATTAAGCCAGCCTATTGGGTGCCGCCGACAGAACCGATTCCAGGACGCGGGCATGTCGGCTCCCGTCTTTCGGCGGTGAGGACATGCCTTCAGCATCCATCCTGGCGCGCCGCGTGTCGAGCGGCGGGACCCGATCCTCGTGACCGCCCGCGGCAGGCGCCGGTGGCTGTTGACAAGCGTCAGGTGAAGCGGTTCACTGAACCGTATCACTGAACCGTTTCACGTTACGGATTCAGCTGCGCAGGGGCTTTGCATGTATTGTGAGTAGGAAATAGCGGAAGGAGTGATCCGTGAGCATCGACGTGCACCAGCACCTGTGGACCCACGCGTTCGTCGACGCCCTGCGCGCTCGCACCTCCCCGCCCCGCCTCGACGGCTGGACGCTGCTCCTCGACGGCGAGCCGCCCTACGACGTCGACCCCGCCGACCACGAGCACCGCGACACCACCGGCCTCGAGCTGGTGCTGGTGTCGCTGTCGAGCCCGCTCGGCATCGAGTTCCTGCCGCCCGAGGAGTCGTGGCCGCTGATCGACGCCTACCACGACGGCGCCCTGGCGCTGGGCGAGCCCTTCGGCGCGTGGGCGGCCACCTGCCACAGCGACGCCGACCCCGACCGGCTGGCCGAAGACCTCGCCAGGGGTTTCGCCGGGCTCCAGATGCCCGCGACGGCCGTGCCCGACGACCGGCTGCTGGAGGTGCTGACCGGCCTGGACCTGCCGCTGTTCGTGCACCCCGGGCCGGCCGTCCCCTCCGAGGGCACGCCGCCGTGGTGGCCCGCGCTGGTGCCGTACGTGCAGCAGATGCACGCCGCCTGGCACCATTTCCACGCCGTCGTCAGGCCCCGGCACCCGAGGCTGCGCGTCTGCTTCGCCCTCCTCGCCGGGCTGGCGCCGCTGCACTCCGAGCGCCTCATCGCCAGGGGCGGCGGCGGGCGCGGCCTGGTCGACCCCGGCTTCTTCGTGGAGACCTCCTCCTACGGCCCGCGCGCGATCGACGCGATCGTCCGCGAGCTCGGCATCGACGTCGTCGTCAACGGTTCCGACGCGCCCTATGCCACCGCACCCGACCCCGGACTCGGCGCCGCGGCCGCGCACGCCATCGGGGTCGTCAACCCCCGTCGCCTACTCAGCAGAAAGGAGACTCGTACGTGAGCACCGACCAGATCCAGGACGGGGGCACCTGCGCCCGGCTCCCGGAGCGCACTCTCGACCGGCGTGAGCTCCGCGACCTGGTGAACGACCTGGCCGCCCGCCCGGAGGAGTGGCACGACCAGGTCGACTTCCCCGCCGGCGGCGGCCGGCACTACGCCTCGCTCTACCGCGACGCGTACGTGGACGTCTGGCTGCTGTGCTGGCGTCCCGAGGACGACACGGGCTGGCACGACCACGACATCTCCTCGGGGGCGGTCCACGTGGTGCGGGGGGCGCTGCTGGAGTGCAACCCGCGCATCGGCGGCGAGCACCTGGAGACCGTGGTGACGGAGGGCCAGTCGTTCTCGTTCGGGCCCGACCACATCCACCGGCTCACCGGCGCGGTCGACCACAGCGTCTCCATCCACGCCTACTCGCCGCCGCTGTGGCGGCTCGGCCAGTACTCGATCGAGTCGAGCGGCGTCATGCGCCGCGTCTCGGTGAGCTACGCCGACGAGCTCAGGCCGTTGGACGAGCAGGTCGGGCCGGCGGTCGGCTCTGTGGCCTGAGCACGCAGCAGCTTCCGCAGGGCTCCACGTCGGGCAGGCTGATCCACAGACAGCAGGTCCTGCGGAAATAGCCGTCGTCGGCGGGCTCGATGAGCCCGTCGACCGGCGGGCCGATCTCCTTCAGCAACCGCATGTAGTCGCCCTCGACGATCGAGGTCAGCGGATGGGCGACGGCCTCGGCGGTGGACCCCCACAACGTGCGCTCGCCCACCTTGGCCAGGGAGCCGAGGGCCCTGACCAGCGGCGCCTGGGACTCGGCCAGCGCCTCGCCGATCGCGCCCGCGCCCGAGCCCCAGCTCACGCGCGTGGCCGCGAGGGTCACCCCGGCGGCGGAGACCTTGAAGTAGGTGTCCGGCAGCCGCATGAGCGGCACCTTCCCGTCCAGCGCCCAGCCGAGCACCATCGGCAGGGTGTGCCAGTAGCCGTAGGTCTTCCAGAACAGCGCCGCGCCGACGTGCCGCGGGGCGTTCCAGCGCGCGGCCGTCTCGTCGGCCAGCTCGGCGAGCAGAGTGTACGGCTCCCGCACCAGCTCGGCGGCGGGCGTCCAGCTCTCGTCGGGCTCGATGACGAGGCCGGGCTCCACGCCGAGGATCCCGCCACGCGCGTCGGCGACCCGCTGAAGCACCTCGGTCAGCACCGCGAACCCCCGCACATTCGTAGGTAAGCCTTACCTCAACGTAGCAGGGCGTCCGGCGTACCACCCCGCCGCGATCTGCACCACGAGGACGCCCATCCCGGCCATCAGCGGCACCGACCATCCGCCGGAAACCTCCCTGAGCAGCCCGAACAACATCGGTCCGAGCGCCGCGACGCCGTATCCGACCGACTGGGCCACCGCCGACAGCGCGGTCACCCCGGCCGGGTTCGCCGGCCGCAACGCGATGATCAGCAGCGCCAGCACGAACGAGGCGCCCTGGCCGACGCCGAGCACGATCATCCACACCCACGGCAGGGTCGTCGGGGCGAGCAGCACCCCCAGATACCCGAGCACGGTCAGCACGCCCGCGGCCACCGCGTACGGCGCCTGCGACTTCCGCCGCCCGGCCAGCACGGGAACGGCGAGCGAGGTGCCCACCTGGACCAGGTTCGTGAGGCTGAGCAGGTAGCCGGCCTGGTCGGGGGGCACGCCGGCCTCGATGAAGATCGTCGGCAGCCAGGCCAGCATGACGTAGAAGGTCAGCGACTGCAGCCCCATCAGGGCGGTGACGTACCACGTCACGGGGCTGCGCAGCACCATGCCGATCGGCCGGGGGCCCTCCTGTCCCCCGGCGCGCCCGCGCCGCGCCTGCGGAAGCCAGAGCAGGGCCGCGAGCAGCGCGGGCACCGCCAGCAGCGCCGAGACGCCGCGCCAGCCGTACCCTGTGACGTGTTCGAGCGGGATCACCAGCGCCGAGGCGGTGGCCGCGCCGGCCACGACGGACGAGACGTAGACGCCGGTCATGAGGTTGATCCGGGAGGGGAAGTGCTGCTTGACGACGCCGGGCATGGCGACGTTCATGACGGCGATCGCGGTGGCCGCCAGGGCCGAGCCGAGGTAGAGCAGGGCCGCGCCGTCGAGACCGCGCAGCGAGAGACCCGCCGCGATGACGAGCAGGCCGGCGAGGAGCGTGCGGTCGAGCCCGATGCGCCGGGCGAGCAGCGGCACCGCCAGCCCGAAAACGCCCAGGCAGACCACCATGACCGTGGTGATCGCCCCGCCACCCGCCGGCGAGAGCCCGACGTCGTCCATGATCTCGTCGAGGAGTGGCGAGATCCCCGCGATCGCCGGACGGAGGTTGAGCGCGGCCAGCACGAATCCCGCGACGAGCGCCACAGAACGCAACGACATAGGCGACTACTCTGGCATAACCGCTTGACAACGTTGTCGGACCCCTCGTCGGTGAGACATGATCCTGGCGTGAGACCGACGATGAAGGACGTCGCCTCGGCGGCAGGCGTGGCGCTCAAGACCGTCTCGCGCGTCGTGAACGGCGAGCCCGGCGTGCACCCCGCCACGGCCGAGCGGGTGCGGGCGGCCATCGACCGGCTGGGCTACAGCCGCAACGAGAGCGCGAGGGTGCTGCGCAGAGGCAGGACCGCGACGATCGGACTGGTCATCGAGGACGTCGCGGACCCGTTCTACTCCGGCCTGAGCAGGGCCGTGGAAGAGGTCGTCATCGACCACGGCTGCCTGCTGCTGAGCGGGTCGTCGGGCGAGCAGCCCGGCAGGGAGCGCGAGCTGGTCGAGACGTTCTGCGCGCGCCGGGTCGACGGGCTGATCGTGGTGCCCGCCGGCGAGGACCACACGTACCTGCGCAGCGAGCTGGAGGCCGGCACGCCCGTGGTGTTCGCCGACCGGCCGCCGGGCGCGGGGCTCGACGTCGACACCGTGCTCGCCGACAACATGAGCGGGGCCGGGCAGGCGGTCCGCCACCTCCTGGGCCACGGCCACGGCCGGATCGCCTTCCTCGGCGACGACCCGGCCATCTTCACGGCGGCCCAGCGCCTCCAGGGCTACCGCGCGGCCCTCGGCGGCCTCTACGACGAGCGGCTGGTGTCGATGCGGCCGCCGTCGCTGGAGACGGTACGCGCCGACCTGGCCGGCATGCTGGCCCTCGACGATCCGCCGACGGCGGTGTTCGCCGGCAACGGCCGCTACACCGTGACCGTGCTGCGCGCCCTCGCGGGGCGGCGGCTGGCGCTGGTCGGGTTCGACGACTTCGAGCTGGCCGACCTGCTGCAGCCCGGGGTGACGGTGGTGGCTCAGGACCCGTCGTGGATGGGGCGGGTGGCGGCCGAGCTGCTGTTCCGCCGCCTGCGCGGCGACGTGGGCCCGTCGGAGCACATCGAACTGCCGGTCCGGCTCATCCCCCGAGGCTCAGGCGAACGCCCCCCTCCACGCTAGGGCCCGCCACGGCGCCTGGCCGTACGAGCGGTGGAGAGGTGAGCCCCTGACCTCCGCTTCGGCGCCGGAAGCGCCCGCCTGAGCCGCGTACGGACCGGCAGCCGGGTCGCCGGCATCACGATCGTGCTCGGGCCCAGTAGGTATAGTCATGTGCGCATCAGTTCTGCAAAAATGTTCACAGACCTCATTCAGGAGCGCGCGCATGAATGCCGCCGACGTCGCACCCGAGGCGCAGACCCGATTCCCCCATGAGCTGATGTACGCGGCGGCGCAGCAGTACTACATGGAGGACGCCACCCAGGGCGACATCGCCAAACGGCTGGGCGTCAGCAGGGCGACCGTCAGCCGGCTGCTCACCGAGGCCCGCAAGCACGGCATCGTGGAGATCAAGGTGCACCGGCCCGCCTCGATGGAGGACGGCCCGCTGGCCGCCGAGGTGGCGCGGGCGCTCGGCCTCGGCCAGGTCTTCATCGTGCCCAAGGTCAGCGGCCCCGCGCTGGGCCCGTGGCTGGCCCCCGGCGTGGCGCGCGCGCTGGCCGGGGTGGGGCTGGAGTCGGGCGACGTCGTGCTCGTCTCGTCGGGCACCACGGTCTACGAGTGCGCCCGCGAAGGGCTCGGGCACTATCCGGGCGTCACGATCGCGCCCGCCGTGGGCGGCCAGGAGGAGCCCCAGCCCTGGTTCCAGACCAACGAGACCACCCGCATCCTGGCCGAACGCGTCGGCGGCGTGCCCGCCTACCTCTACGCCCCCGCCCTGCCCGGCCCCGAGCTGTTCTACTCGCTCCAGCACGAGCCGTCCGTACGCCGGGTGATGGACCTGTGGGCGCACGCCAAGTGCGCCCTCGTGGGCGTCGGCTCGGCGCCGCTGATGCGGCAGATGACGCCCGCCTTCATGCCGCGTGACGCCGAGGCCCTGCGCCAGGCCGTGGGCGACGTCTGCATGCGCGTCTACGACCGGGAGGGCACCCCGCTGACCTACCCGGGCAGCGAGCGTCTGGTCGCCACGCGGCTGGAGGAGCTGCGCCGCATACCGGCCACGATCGCCGTCGCCGCCGGCGCGGAGAAGGTGCTCTCGATCATCGCCGGCGCCCGGGGCGGCTACTTCAACCAGCTCGTCACGGATGCGCCGACGGCTGAGGGGATTGTGGCCGCCGCACGCCAGCTCTGAACATCTTTGCTGGACAAAGTTTCTGACCGCACGCTAACGTGAGCCGCACCACAGGATGTGACCCCTTGTGAGGGGCTATGTCCATGTCTCGGGGGCAGCGAGCGTTTGGATCCGTCCGCGAGGACGTAGCGAGTGAGGAACGAACCCGTGAACAGAGCTCAGATGCGGACCAGCGCGTTCGCCGTGGCGGCAGTGCTCGCAAGCTCGGTGCTGGCCGCGTGCGGCTCAGACTCCGGCTCGACCGGCGGGGATGCCGGCGCCGGCGGCGACGCCCAGAACGCCAAGGTCGCCTTCCTCATGCCCGACCTCGCCTCGACCCGTTACGAGCTGCAGGACAAGCCGCTGTTCGAGGCCAAGATGAAGCAGCTCTGCCCGAGCTGCCAGGTCATCTACCAGAACGCCGACTCCGACGCGGCCAAGCAGCAGCAACAGGCCAACTCCGCGCTCGCCCAGGGCGTCAAGGCGATCGTGATCGACCCGGTCGACTCCGCCGCCGCGGCCACCATCGTCAAGTCGGCCCAGTCGCAGCAGGTGCCGATCATCGCGTACGACCGGCCGATCCCGGCCACGCCGGCCGACTACTACATCTCGTTCGACAACGAGAAGATCGGCTCGATGATCGCCCAGTCGCTGGTCGACCACCTCAAAGAGGAGAAGGCCGAGGGCGGCATCCTCCAGGTCAACGGCTCCCCCACGGACGCCGCGGCCGGCCTGATCAAGAAGGGCATCCACAGCGCCATCGACCCGAGCGGCTTCAAGCTGCTGGCCGAGTACGACACCCCCGACTGGCAGCCCGAGAAGGCGCAGACCTGGGTGAGCGGCCAGATCACGCAGTTCAAGGGCCAGATCGCCGGCGTGGTCGCGGCCAACGACGGCACCGGCGGCGGCGCCATCGCCGCGTTCAAGGCGGCGGGCGTGGAGGTGCCGCCGGTCACCGGCAACGACGCCGAGCCCGCCGCCGCCCAGCGCGTCATCGCGGGCGACCAGTACAACACGATCTCCAAGCCCATCAAGATCGTCGCCGAGGCCGCGGCGAACGTGGCCTGGGGCTTCATGCAGGGCCAGAAGCCCGAGGGCAAGGCCACGCTGTACGACACGCCGTCCGAGCTGTTCGTCCCCACGGTGGTCACCAGGGACAACATCAAGGAGGTGCTCTTCGACAGCGGCATCATGAAGGCCGCCGACATCTGCACGGGCGCGTACGCCAAGGGCTGCGACGAGCTCGGCATCAAGTAGGAGCACCGATGACCGTCCTGTCGCTGCGCGGGATCAGCAAGACCTTCGGCGCCGTCGCCGCGCTCACCGACATCGAGCTCGACGTCGCCGCGGGCGAGGTCGTCGCCATCGTGGGGGACAACGGCGCGGGCAAGTCGACCCTGGTCAAGATCCTTTCGGGCGTGCACGCGCCCGACTCGGGCCGGATCACCTTCGAGGGCCACGACGTCGAGATCCCCACGCCGGCCGCCGCGCACAAGCTCGGCATCGCCACCGTCTTCCAGGACCTGGCGCTCTGCGAGAACCTCAACGTGATCCAGAACCTGTTCCTCGGCCAGGAGCTCCGCCCGCTGCGGCTGGACGACGTGGCCATGGAGACCCGCTCGTGGGAGCTGCTGCGCCAGCTCTCCGCCAAGATCCCGAGCGTGCGGGTGCCGGTCGCGGCCCTGTCCGGCGGCCAGCGGCAGACCGTGGCCATCGCCAGGTCGCTGCTCGGCGACCCCAAGGTGATCATCCTCGACGAGCCCACGGCCGCCCTGGGCGTGGCGCAGACGGCCGAGGTGCTCAACCTCGTCGAGCGGCTGCGCGAGAACGGCCTGGGCGTCATCATGATCAGCCACAACATGGCGGACGTGAAAGCCGTCGCCGACACCGTGGTGGTGCTGCGGCTCGGCCGCAACAACGGCGTCTTCGGCGTGGCCGACGTCTCCACCGAGGACATCATCGCCGCCATCACCGGCGCCACCGACAACGCGGTGTCCCGGCGTACCAACAAGGGAGCGTCGTCGTGAAGGGGCGAGGGCACATGGCGAGCGAACCCGCCTCGCGGAGTGAGGCCATGAGCACTACCACCGACCGGCAGGACGAGCGCCTGAGGGAGCGCGCAGGGCTGCGCGGCGCGGTCACCGACGTGATCGAGCGCGCTCGCGGCGGCGACCTGGGCGTCATCCCGGTCGTGGTCGGGCTCGTGGTCATCTGGACGGTGCTGCAGGTCCTCAACCCGATCTTCCTGTCCAGCGCGAACCTGGTGAACCTCACGCTCGAGTCCGCCGCCGTCGGCATCATCGCGCTGGGCGTCGTGTGCGTGCTGCTGGTCGGGCAGATCGACCTGTCCGTCGGGTCGGTCAGCGGGCTGTCCGGCGCCGTGCTCGCGGTGTTGTTCGTGAGCGAGGGGTTGCCGGTCTGGCTCGCGATCGCCGCCTCCGTGCTCATGGGCGCGGCCATCGGCTGGTTGTACGGGCAGCTGTTCAACCGGTTCGGGGTGCCGAGCTTCGTGATCACGCTGGCCGGCCTGCTCGGCTTCCTGGGCCTGCAGCTGTACGTGCTGGGCGCCAAGGGATCGATCAACCTGCCGTTCGACTCGGGCCTGGTGAACTTCGCCCAGCTCGACTTCGTACCGGCCTGGCTGTCGTACACGTTCGCGGGGATCGCGGCCGTGTGGTTGTTCGCCAGCGGGTTCCTCCACGCCCAGCAGCGGCGCAGGGCCGGGCTGTCGGCGAGAAGCGTCACCGCGCTGGCCGCCAGGAGCGTGGCGCTGCTCGTGGTGCTGGCGTTCGTGGTCTGGTACCTCGGCCAGACGCGCGGCGTCGGCTGGATGTTCGTCTTCTTCGTCGCGCTGGTGCTGATCATGCACTACCTGCTGTCGCGGACGAAGTGGGGCAGGGCCGTGTACGCCGTCGGCGGCAACGTCGAGGCCGCGCGCCGCGCGGGCATCAACGTCCGGGCGATCTACACCTCCGTGTTCGTGCTCTGTTCGACGTTCGCCGCGGTCGGCGGCATCCTGGCCGCGGCCAGGCTCGCGGCGGCCAACCAGAGCAGCGGCGGCGGCGACGTCAACCTCAACGC
The DNA here is from genome assembly GCF_039880665.1 of Nonomuraea sp. B5E05. Taxonomy (NCBI): domain Bacteria; kingdom Bacillati; phylum Actinomycetota; class Actinomycetes; order Streptosporangiales; family Streptosporangiaceae; genus Nonomuraea; species Nonomuraea sp. B5E05. Next base: position 12,380 of record NZ_JBDPMJ010000052.1, on the reverse strand, counting down.
CATCGCGGCGGCCGTGATCGGCGGGACGAGCCTGTTCGGCGGGCGCGGCACGGCGTTCGGCGCGCTGCTCGGCGTCATCGTGATCCAGTCCATCTCCAGCGGGCTGACGCTGCTCAACCTGGACTCCTCGATCCGGTTCGTGGTCACCGGGGTCGTGCTGCTGCTGGCGGTGGTCGTCGACTCGGTGTCGCGCCGGTCGAGGACCTCACACGGCAGGGCCTGATGGCGATCATCTGCGTGGACGCGGGGACCACGGTCATCAAGGCGGTCGGCTACGACTCCTCGGGGGCGGAGTCGTACGTCGCCCGGCGGGAGACCACGGTCGCCAGGCCCGCGCCAGGCCACGCCGAGCAGGACATGGACGCCGTCTGGGCCGCGGTCGCCGACACGGTCCGCGAGGTCGCGGCCCGGATGCGCGAGCCGGGCGCCGGTCCGGGTGGCCCGGGTGCGGGCGAGATCGACTTCGTGGCGGTGACGGCGCAGGGCGACGGCTGCTGGCTGGTCGACTCCGGCGGCCGGCCGACCGGGCCGGCGATCCTCTGGAACGACGCCAGGGCCGCCACCACGGTCGACGCCTGGACCCGTTCTGGGCTCGCGGCGGAGGCCTTCCGCCTGAACGGCTCCTCGGCCGCGTCCGGGCTGCCGCACGCCATCCTGACCTGGCTGCGCGCGAACGACCCCGGCCGGCTCGACCGGTCACACGCGAACCTGACCTGCGGCGGGTGGATCTTCTCCCGGATGACCGGGGAGCTGGTGGCCGACGAGTCCGACGCGTCCGCGCCGTTCATGGACCTGCGGGCGCGGGCGTACTCGGACGAACTGCTCGGCATGTTCGGCATGGAATGGGCCGGACGGCTGCTGCCCGGGATCCGTTCCTGCCCGGTCGCCGAGCTGGCGGCGGACGCCGCCGCGACGCTCGGACTGCCCGCCGGCACGCCGGTCGTGATGGCCCCCTACGACATCGCCTCGACGGCCCTGGGCGCGGGCGCGGTGGCGCCTGGACAGGCGTGCGGCATCCTCGGCACCACGCTGTGCACCGAGGTCATCGTCGGCGCCCCCGACCTGGACGGCGACCCGATCGGCATCACGATCGCGCTGCCCGGCGGCTATCTGCGGGCCTTCCCCACGTTCGCCGGCACGGAGGTCGTGCAGTGGACGTGCCGCCTGCTGGGCCTGGACGGCCCGGCCGAGCTGGGCGAGCTGGCCCGGCAGAGCCCACCGGGCGCGGGCGGCCTGACGTTCCTGCCCTACCTGTCGCCCGCCGGCGAGCGGGCACCCTTCTCCGACCCGCTGGCCAGGGGCGCGCTGCACGGCATGTCGTTCGAGCACGGCCGCGAGCACGTCGCCAGGGCCGCGCTGGAAGGGCTCACGATGGTCATCCGCGACTGCCTGGCCGCCACGGGCGCCGCGCCGACGGAACTGCGCGCGAGTGGGGGCGGCTCGGCCAGCGCTACCTGGCTCGCGATGATCGCCGACGTCACCGGGCTGCCCGTACGCCGCCCGGCCGACGCCGAGGTGGGCGCGCGGGGGGCGTACCTGGTGGGGCTGGCCGCCACGGGCGCCGCGCCGTCCGTCGCCGACGCGGCGGCCCGGCACGTACGCCTGCGCGACGCCGTCGAGCCCGACCCCGGGCGCCAGGCCCGCTATGCCCGGCTCTTCGACGACTTCCTGAGCCTCCGGGGCTCCAGCGCCGGCACGTGGCCGCTGCTCGCCGACATGAGGAACCGTCCATGAGCGTAGGGACCGGCACGTGGCCGCCGCTCGCCGACATGAGGGGCCGTACATGAGCGTGTGGATCGGCGTCGACCTCGGGACGCAGAGTGTCCGGGCGATGGCCGTCACCGGCGGCGGCGACGTGCTCGGCGCCGCCGCGCGCCCGCTGACCAGCCACCGTGACGGTCCCCGCCACGAGCAGGACCCCGAGGAGTGGTGGCGGGCGCTGGCCGGCGCCACCCGAGAGGCGCTGCGTGAGGTGCCTCCGGAGCGGGTGGCGGGAGTGGCGGTGGACGCCACCTCTGGAACGATCCTGCTCGCCGACGCCCGCGGCGGGGCGCTGACGCCCGCGCTGATGTACGACGACCGGCGGGCGACGGGCGAGGTCGCGCGGGTCAACGAGGTGGGCGGGCACGTGTGGGAGCGGCTCGGATACCGGCGCATGCAGCCCAACTGGGCGCTGCCGAAGCTGCTGTGGTTGCTGCGCGACGCGCCGCGCGGGGCACGGCCGGCGCACCAGAGCGACTTCGTCAACCGGCGGCTGACCGGCCACGACGTGGCCACCGACCTGAGCAACGCGCTCAAGACCGGCGTCGACCTGATCGAGGAGCGCTGGCCCGCCGACGTGCTCGACGTGCTGGGGGTGCCCGCGGAGATCCTCCCCGAGGTCGTACGGCCGGGCGCCCGGCTGGGCGTGGTGTGCCCCGAGGCCGCCGAGCAGACCGGCATCCCGGCCGGCACGCCGGTGGTCGCCGGGACCACCGACGGCTGCGCGGCCCAGCTCGGCGCGGGAGCGCAGCGGGCCGGCAGCTGGAACTCCGTGCTGGGCACCACCCTGGTGCTGAAGGGCGTGACGGAGGAGCTGATCCACGACCCGCTCGGCGTCGTCTACTCGCACCGCGCGCCGGACGGCTCGTGGTTGCCCGGCGGGGCGTCGAGCACGGGAGCGGGCGTGCTGACCCGCGACCTCCCCGGGCGCGACCTCGACGCGCTCAGCGCCCAGGCCGCCGCCCGGTTCGGCGCACGTCCGGGACCGTCCGGCGGCGCGGGGCCGGGGGCGATCACGTACCCGCTGGTCTCCCGGGGGGAACGGTTCCCCTTCGCCGCGCCCGACGCGGAGTCGTTCACGCTCGGCGACCCGGCCGACGACGTCGACCGCTACGCGGCGATCCTGCTCGGCGCGGCCTTCGTCGAACGGCTCTCCTTCGACTACCTCGACCTGCTCGGCGCCCCCGTGGACGGCGAGATCATCCTGACCGGCGGCGCCACCAGGAGCGCGTACTGGACCCGGCTCAGGGCCGACGTCCTCGGCCGCCCGGTGACGTTGCGGGAGAACGCCGAACCCGCGCTCGGCATGGCCGTGCTCGCGGCCGGCAGCGCCACGGGCGAGCTGGACGGAGAGCACGCCGGGATGATCAGGACACGGGCCGTGGTCGAGCCGTCAGGGGCCGACCTGCGCGAGCCGTACCTGCGTTTCGTCGCCGAGCTGGAACGCCGCGGCTGGCTCGGCGAGGCCGCCGCACGACACGCCCGCGAAAGGACCGCCCGATGACCGACCTCGTGCTCGTACGCCACGGCGAGACCGTCTGGCACGCCGAGAACCGCTACGCCGGGCTCACCGACATCGAGCTGACCCCGCGCGGCCACGAGCAGGCCGCCCGGCTCGCCGGATGGGCCGCGACCGCGGGGCTCGAGGGCGTGTGGGCCTCGACGCTGAGCCGGGCCCGCATCACCGCCGAGGCCGGCGCCGCGGCGGCGAAGGTGGCGACGCGCGTGGACGCCAGGCTGCGCGAGCTGGACTTCGGCCAGGGCGAGGGCCTGACGTCGGCGGAGATGGCGGCCCGCTTCCCCGAGGCCCGCGCCGCCTTCGAGGCCGACCCCGCGGAGCATCCGCTGCCGGGAGGCGAGGACCCGCGGCAGGCCGCCGAGCGTTTCGTCGCCGCGCTGCACGACATCGCCGCCGCGCACCACGGCGGGCGCGTGCTGGTGGTCGCGCACACCACCGCCCTCAGGCTCGCCCTGTGCCACCTCATCGGGGTGCCGCTCGGCGAATACCGGCGGCTGTTCCCCCGTCTGGACAACTGCGCGCTGACCGAGTTGCGGCTGAACGCGGGACGGCCGGCGCTGCTGCAGTACAACTCCCCGATTGGAGCCGTTCGTTGACCATCCGAGTCCTTGCCGCAGGCGACCACTTCGTCCAGAACCGCCTGCTCATCGACGCGCTCAGACGGGAGGTCCCCGGCGAGGTGGACGTCCGTGAGCTGACGTTGCCGTGGCCGGTGGAGCCGTTCGGCCGGGTGGGCGAGGTCGACGAGGCCTCCGACGTGGAGGACGCGCTGATCGAGGCGCTGAGCGGCGTCGAGGTGTGCGTGACCCAGATGGCCCCGCTGACCAGGCGCGTCCTCGACGCCTCGCCCGATCTGCGGCTGTTCTGCGTGAGCAGGGGCGGTCCTGTGAACGCCAACCTGGAGGCGGCCGCGCGGGCGGGCGTGGCCGTGACGTACGCGCCGGGCCGCAACGCCGTGGCCACCGCCGAGCACACGCTCGCCATGTTGCTCGCCGCCACCCGCAGGATCCCGCAGACGCACGCCGACCTGGCCGGCGGCGTGTGGCGGGGCGACTACTACACCTACGACAGCGTGGGCCCCGAACTGGAGGGCGGCACGGCCGGCCTGATCGGGTACGGCGCCATCGGCAGCCGCGTGGCCCGCATGCTCGCGGGCTTCGGCGCGCAGGTCCTGGTCCACGACCCGTACGTCGACGTGCCCGGCAAGGTGAAGCTCCCCGAGCTGCTCGAACGCTCCCGCTTCGTCTCCCTGCACGCCCGCGCCACCCCCGAGACCACCGGCATGATCGGCGCGGCCGAGATCGCCGCGATGCCGCGGGGATCGGTCCTGGTCAACTGCGCGCGCGGCGCGCTGCTCGACTACGACGCGCTGTGCGACGCGCTGGAGTCGGGGCACCTGTTCGGCGCCGCCATGGACGTCTTCCCCGAGGAGCCGATCCCGCCGGGCTCGCGCCTGCTCACCGCGCCGAACCTGGTGATGACCCCGCACCTGGCCGGGGCCAGCAAGGAGACGGCGATGAAGGCGGCCTCGATCGTGGCCGCGGACGTGGCCCGCTACGTGCGCGGCGAGCCACTGGCCCACCTGGCCACCTTGAGGGCCACTCCTTGAGGGCTACCCCTTGAGCGCTCCCGCCATGAGCCCGCGCATGAAGAACCGGCCGAGCAGGATGTAGATCAGCATCGTCGGGATGGACGAGAGGACGGCCGCCGCCATCTGCTGGCTGTACGGGGTGGCCTGGGCGCCCGCGATGTTGTTCAGCATGACGGTCGCCGGCCAGCTCGTCGGCCCGGTCAGGAACACGGCGAACAGGAAGTCGTTCCAGAGCGAGGTGAACTGCCAGATGACGACCACCGCGATCGCGGGCGCCGACACCGGCAGCACCACCGACCAGTACGTCCGCAGCATGCCCGCGCCGTCCACCCGCGACGCCTCGATGAGCTCGTCGGGGATCGTGACGTAGTAGTTGCGGAAGATCAGCGTGCAGATCGGGATGCCGTAGACGACGTGGGCCAGCACCAGCCCGGGGATGCCGCCGTAGAAGACGCCCTGCAGCCCGGTCAGGTCGTTGAGCCCGACGAGCAGCTGCACCAGCGGGATCATCACACCCTGGTACGGGATGAACATGCCGAACAGGAACAGGGTGAACAGCACGTCCGCGCCGGGGAAGCGCCACTTGGACAACACGTAGCCGTTCATGGAGCCCAGCGCGCACGACAGCAGCGAGCCGGGCACGGCCAGCAGCACGCTGTTCCACAACCCCGGGGCGAGCTTGTCCCAGGCCACCTGCCACGCCTCGGTCGTCCACGTCTGCGGCAGGTTCCAGGCCTGGCTGGGGTCCGCCTCGGTGAGCGGCTTGAAGCTGGTGACCAGCAGGACGTAGATCGGGATGAGGAAGATCACCACGAAGGCGAGCAGCACGCCGAACCGCGTCCAGGCGAACGCCGTGCTCCTCCGCCCGGCACTCACCGCTGTCATGGGCGCCTCTCCTTACGCACGGACCAGATCAGGTACGGGATCACGAAGATCGCCACGCTGAGGACGATGTAGGAGGCGATCGTGGCCCCCTTCGCGGGATCGTGGGAGTCGAAGACCGCCACCCACATGAACACCGCGGGCACGTCGGTGATGATCTGCTTGCCCGACACCGCGACGATCAGGTCGAAGACCTTGAGCGAGATGTGCCCCAGGATGATCAGCGCGGACAGGGTCACCGGCCTGAGCAGGGGCAGCACGACGTGCCGGTAGACGCCCCACTCGGTGCAGCCGTCGACGCGGGCCGCCTCGCGCAGTTCCTCGGGCACACCGCGGAAACCGGCCAGGAACAACGCCATGACATATCCGGACATCTGCCAGATGGCCGGCAGCGCCATCGCCGCCATGCCCCAGTCCGGATCCCGGAACCACTGCCACTGCGGCAACCCGATCGCGTCGAACAACCGGTTGAGCCCCACCGCCCGTTCGTCCGTCCCCGAGTTCATCAGCCACCGCCACACGATCCCGGTCGCGACGAACGAGATGGCCATCGGGAACAGGTAGATCGCCCGGAACGTCCCCTCGCCCCTGATGCCCTTCTCCATGAGGAACGCCAGCAGCCACCCGAGCACCAGCGCCCCGAGCACGAACACGACCGTGAACACGATCGCGTGCCGGACCGACAGATGCCATCGGGCCTGGTCCCAGATGTCGATGAAGTTCTGCAGCCCCACGAACTCGCCCTCGGACACCTCATCGTGCTTGTCCGTCATGGCCAGCCGGAAGTTCCAGCCGAGCATGCCGTACACGAAGACGCCGATCAGGATGATCGACGGCGTGACGAGGAGGAGCCCGGGCAGCCACGTGCGTGCCCGCCTCACAAGCAATCCCTCCCACGGACGCGGCAGGCCGCCGAGTGCGGCCTGCCGGGCCCGTCGCTTGGTTCTCCTACCGGCTCATCTCCGGGCTCATCTCCGGGCTCATCTCCGGGCCCGGTTACTGCGCGTTGGCCGTGGCAGCGTCGGCCAGCCCCTGCTGCAGGGCCTTGACGTCCTTGGTGCCGAGGAACAGGCCGACCTGCTCGTTGATCGCGGCCAGCCACGGCTGGTTCACCGCCACACCGTGCTGGACCGACCCGGCCAGCTTGTTGCTCGACCAGTCCTTCAGCGCGTCGGCCAGGTAGTCGGTGTAGAGCGACTCGTCGGCGTCCTTGCGCGCGGGGATGGAGCCCTTCAAGGGGTTGAAGGCGTCCTGGCCCTCCTTGCTGGCCGCGACCTTCAGCCAGGCCAGCGCCCCGTCACGGTTCTTCGCGCCCTTGGGCAGGGTGAAGCTGTCGGACAACCACAGGTACGTGCCCTCGGTGCCGGGCGCGGGCGCCCAGTCGAAGTCGGTCTTCGACTTCTTGCCCAGGCCGCCCTCCGGGGGGTTGTGGAAGTAGCCGTAGGCCCAGTCGCCCATGATGTTGAAGGCGGCCTCGCCGTCGGCGACCTGCTTGGCCGCGGGCTGCCAGTCGTCCTGCGGGTCGCCCGCGTACTCCATGATCTTGGCGAAGTTCTGCAGGGCCGTGGTCACCTGCGGGCTGTTCCAGTCGGCGCCCGGCTTGAACAGGGCGTTGTAGGCGTCGGTGCCCAGCGAGCCGAGCAGCACGCTCTCCAGCAGGTGGGTGACGGTCCACTCGGAGCCGATCGACAGCGGGATCTTGCCCTTGGCCTTGACCTTCTCCAGGGCCGCGACGAATTCCTCGATCGTCTTGGGCGCCCCGGCCACCCCGGCCTCCTTGAGCACCGCCGGGTTGAACCACAGGACGTTGGACCGGTGGATGTTCACCGGCACCGAGTAGATCTTGCCCTCCACGCTGATCTGCTCGACGAGCTGGGCGGGGAAGACCTCCTTGAGCTTCAGCTCGTCGTAGAGCGAGGTCAGGTCCTCCAGGTTGCCGGCCTTGATGTAGCCCTGCAGCTCGGCGCCCGCGTGGCCCTGGAAAGTGTCAGGAGGGGTGCTCGCCTGGAGCTTCGACTGCAGCAGGGCCTTGGCCTTGTCGCCGGAGCCACCCGCCACCGCCGCGTCGAAGAAGGTATATGTCGGGTTTTTCTCCTCGAAGATCTTCCGCATCGCGGCGAGGCCGTCGGCCTCACCCGGACCCGTCCACCAGGAGAAGACCTCAACCTGCTGTTTCCCGCCGCTGTCGGCGGAGGGCGACTGTGCCGTCTGCTCGCCGCCACCGCCGCAGGCCGTCAGGCCCAGCACGCTCACCATCGTGATCGAGGCGGCCACCAACCACCGTCGCATCGCACACCATCCCTTCGAAGCCCCCCGAAGCAGGTGATCCTTGACAACGTTGTCAACAACGGCTATCAACCCACTTTCCCCGCCACGCCGTCAAGGGAGAGCGGGTAACAGGTCCGCATATCTGGCTCAGGCGCGCCTCAGCACGCCATCGGGACCCGACACCACCGTGACGCTGAGACCATGGCCGCCTGCCGGGGCGTCGCCGTGCGCGGCGACCACCGTCGCCCCCTTCGACACGCCCAGCGCGATCAGGGCCGGCAGGTCGCAACCGCCGCCGGGAGCCCACGTGGCCAGCACCACGTCCGACTCGGTCAGGCGTACGGGCCGGTCGAGCTCGGCCATCCTGGCCAGCAGGTCCGCGTGCGACAACCGTCTGCCGCCGGCAGGCAGGAGCGCGGTCTGGCGCCTGGCGTTGAGCACGGGCAGCGCGGTCGGCGCGAGCGCGACCAGCTCGCTGAAGTCGATCGTGTCGAGCGCCGCGCCCAGCGAGACGATCTGCCGCACCCGGGAGCGCTCGGCCGCGCGCACCGCCGTCGCCGCCAGGTCCGGCGTGGTGACCAGGGTGCGCGCGTCGCACTCCCGCAACCACGCGGCCAGTTCGTACGCCCCGAGCGCGGGATCGATGGGCGCCGCCACCCCACCCGCGGCCAGCACCGTGTGCACGGCCAGCGTCTGCGCGCCCGCCGTCGAGACGTGCACGCCCACCACCTGATCGCGCCGCGCGCCCCTGCACACCAGGCCTGAAGCCGCCCTGGTCACCTCGGTCACCAGCTCGCGGTAGCCGTAGACGCGACCGCCCCGCACGTCGACGAGCGCCGGCCGGTCACCACGCACGTAGGCCAGCCGGAAGACCTCGTGGATCACGGTGCCGGTCGTCGAGACCGAGGGCTTCATGGTGGACAACGTACGACCGCCCGAACCGGCCCGGCATCCGCCGATGTATGTAGGCCGATGTGCATTATTCGGGCGGGCCCGAGCCCTGCGCGGCTCGAGCCCGCGGTCACGCGCCCCACGACCGGACCGCCACCCCTCCGAGGAGGCCCGGCCGCCACGGACACGTGACGACCGCACGCGAGGCAAGCCCCGCGTTCGAACGGTAAGCCCTTAGGGCACCCCCGCACATGCTCTGACATGGCCATTCGACGATGTAGACGCCCGGCGCGGCCATGTGTAGAAGCTCAACGGCCGCCGATCATCCATGCCGCGATCTGTGTACGCGTGGAGAAGCCAAGCTTCGACAGGATGTTCGCCACGTGGCGGGCGGCGGTCGCCGGGCTGATGACCAGCTCGTCGGCGATCGCCCGGTTGCTGAGCCCTCGCGCGACCAGCTCGGCGATCTCGCGTTCCCTGGCCGTGAGCCTGCTCTCCTGGACGACCGGGACGAACATCGCCGCCGGCGGGTCGGGCCGCGTGCCGTCGAGCGCGCAGGACACCGCCTGGTCGGCCGTCATCTTCGCGCCCTCGGCCCAGAGCACGGCAACCGTCTCGTCGCCGAGGAGCGCCCGCGCGGGGCGCAGGACGTTCTCGGTGCGCGCGCCGGGCTGGCGGCCGCGCAACGCCACGGAGGCCGCGATCAGCAGCACTCCGAGCCGGTGGTCGCCCTCTGCCGTGACCAGGCTCGCCCACGCCTCCAGCCGTCGGGCGATGCCGCAGCTCAGCCCGGCGTCGCGGCTGAGCACCAGCGCCTCGCTGAGCATGGCCCTGGCCGTCGTCAGGTCTCCCTGGTCGAGCGCCACACCGCCGAGCCCGGCCAGGCCGCTCACCTTCTGCTGCCTGGCGTCGATGTGCCCGATGAGGTTCAGCGCCGACTCGTAGTGCCGCTTGGCCACGGCGAGGTCGCCCGTCTCCCTGGCCACCTGCCCGAGGCCGATGTGGCCGGACGAGCGCCCGACGTGGTTGTCGAGCTCCTCGTTGATCGCCAGGACCTCGCCGTACGCGCGCCGCGCCTCGCGCAGCCGGCCCTGCCGCAGGGCCGAGGCCGCCCTTGCGCTGTGGGCCAGCGACTCCAGGACGCGGTCGCCGCACTGCCTGGCCGCATCCAGCGCCCGGACCGGCATGTCCTGGTCGCCGGTCAGCCAGGCCAGCACGATCAGGCCGGCGGCCACGCCGTACGTGTCGTGGACGGTCGCGCACGCGGCCAGCCCGGCGCGGACCCATCGCAGGCCGGACTCCCTGTCACCCGCCGTCAGGGCCAGCTCGCCGCGCAGGATCGTGGCCTGCCCGCGCAGCGCGGGCGGCACCCGCGGGGCGTCGAGAGCCAGCAGCCGGTCGAGCCGCTCGGCCACGTCGAGCTTGCGCCCGCAGCCGGTCAGCAGGAAGCGCACGTCGGTCAGCATGGTGAGCGCGGCCTCCGGCGCCCCGGTGGAGACCGACCAGTCGCAGGCCGCGGCGACCTCGGCCTTGAGCCCGTCGAACAGGTTGATGTAACGCTCCACCGACGGCCACGACATGCGCCGCTCCGGCGCCACCGCCCTCCTGAACCCGGCCGCCATCCCGGCCAGCGCCATCAAGTGGCGGTGCCGCAGCTCGGCCTCCTCCTCCGACTCGGCGAGTTGTTCGAGCGCGTATTCGCGAACCGTCTCCAGCAGCCGGTAGCGCGCCTGCCCGGCGATCTCGCCGTCGAGCGCCACCAGCGACTTGTCGACCAGGTCGCACAGCCTGGGCAGCACCTCCTCCTCGGGCAGGCCGGGGCAGGAACAGACGCGTTCGGCCAGGTCGAGCGTCCACCCGGAGCGGAAAACGGTGGTGCGGCGCAGCAGCACCCGTTCCTGCGGGCTGAGCAGCCGGTAGCTCCAGTCGACCGCCGCCCTGAGCGTCCTGTGCCGGGCGGGAGCCGTCCGCGGGCCGCCCGCCAGGAGCCGGAACCGGTCGTCGACCCGCTCCACGAGCTGGCGTACGGACAGCACCCTGACCATGGCGGCGGCCAGCTCGATCGCCAGCGGCAGCCCGTCGAGGGCCCGGCACAACGTCACGACCTGCGGCAATGTGTCGGCGGTCAGCTCGAAGCCGGGCCTGGCGGCGGCCGCCCTGGCCGCGAACAGCCGTACGGCCTCGCTGCCCTCGCCGTCGATCGACAGCGGCGGCACCCGCCAGACCGTCTCCCCAGGGACGCGCAGCGGCTCCCTGCTGGTGGCCAGGATGGTGAGCCCGGGACATGAGCCGAGCAGGTCGCGGCAGAGCTCGGCGCACTCGCCGATCACGGGCTCGCAGTTGTCGAGCAGCAGCAGCACACGCCGGCCGCCGATCAGCGTGCCGGGGTCGCCCGCGAGGCCCAGCGACGCCGCTACGTGCGCTCTGACCTCGCCCTCTCCCAGGTCGGCCAGCTCGACCAGGCGCACACCGCACGCGTGGAGAGGGGCCACCCGCGCCGCGAGCCGCAGGGCCAGCCGGGTCTTGCCGATCCCGCCCGCCCCGCACAGCGTCACCGCCCGCGAAACGCGCATCAGCTGGACAAGCTCGTCCACATCGGATTCCCGGCCCACGAACGTGTTGGGCTCGGCCGGCAGGTTGGTGAGGTCACCGAATCGCAGCATCACTGTGAGTGTGTCACCAACTACGTCCCGCGCCCACAGCCAACTTCATGAGAAGTATGGATGCCCGCGGGCACAATCTTGACTATGGCCGATGAGCCGCTGGAACTCGGGGAGATCTCTTTCTCCGACTGGCACGCCCACACCGACAAGATGGCGCAGGTCGGCTTCCTGACCATCGCCAGGCGCCTGCCCTCCCTCGTGGCCGAGGCGCTGCGCATGGCCTGGCGGGCCAGCCCCCGCGACACCGTGGCGACCGTCACGCTCAACCTGCTGGGCGGCGTCTTCACCGCGTTCGGCCTGCTGGCCACGACCGGCGTGCTGACGGCACTGTTCAGCGAGGGTCCGACCCCCGACCGCGTGATGGCCGCGCTGCCCGGCCTCGTCCTCGTCGGCACGGCGGCCGTGCTGCGCACGACGACGCAGGCTGGGGCTGGCTGGGCCCAGTCGCGCCTGAACCCCCAGGTCAGCCGCCTGACCGAGGAGCGGCTCTACGGCCTGACCAGCCGGGTCGACCTGGTGGCCTACGACGACCCCGACTTTCACGACGCCCTGCAGCGGGCCAGGCTGCGCGGCGTGGCCATGACCGACGCGGTGGTGTCCTCGGCCATCAACGTGGTGACGGCCGCCGTCGGCATCGCCGCCGTGGCGGGTGTGCTGGGCGTGCTGCACCCGGTGTTACTGCCGCTCCTGCTGCTCGCCGTGGTGCCCGACGCCTGGGCCGCGGTGCGCAGCGCCAGGATGCGGTACAGCACCCTCTACTCCCTCATCCCCGCCGCCCGCCGCAAGTGGATCATCGCCGAGCTGC
>NZ_JBDPMJ010000051.1:0-36795 GCF_039880665.1 Nonomuraea sp. B5E05 | reverse complement strand
TCGCCGCCGGACGGGCGGAGAGGCTAAACGCCTGTGGAGGCCAGGTAAGACCACCGCTCACGGTGGCGCAGGCCGGTGAAGCAGGAAGCCTCAGAGGTGCCGCATGAAGCGGCACGGGCTGAATCCCTGGCCTTCAGGCCGGGGAGCGCGTCAACCGTCGTCGGAGACCAGCTTGGCGGCCACTTCCAGCGCCACCGCCACCCGCTCCGTCTCCGACAGGTCCGTGTCGACGAGGAGGGGCACGTTGCCCAGGATCACCGCGATCACCGCGAGCCGGGCCTCGAACCGCCGCACCGGGCTCGCCTCCGGGGGCGCCAGCAGGGACAGCATGCTGATGAGGCCCTGGCGCATGCGCTCGCCGGCCGGCACCTCGCGCATCACCCCCTGATTCACCTGCGCGAACTGGAACAACGGCCGCCACTGATCCGCCAGCAACTCCGCGATCCGCCGCAGGATCTCCTTCTTCGACTCGGCGGTCATGGGCTGCTGCCTGGCCCAGGTCACCAGCTCGTCGATCGAGTCGACCAGCCGGTCGACGACGCCGGCGAGGATCGCCTCCTTGGTACGGAAGTGGTAGTAGAGCGCGGGCCTGGTGATCTGCAGCCGCTCGGCGACCTCCTGGAGCGTGGTCTTGTCATATCCCCGCTCGGCGAACAGCTCCAGCGCCACCTGCTGGATCCGCTCTCTCGTGTCCGTCCGCCGTCCAGCCATTCCGCTCCCATCACTTGACCGCCGGCTGCTTCATTGCTTACTTTCGTGTAAGTAATGAATGATGCCGGACTCGTTGGGAGCAGACTATGGCCGAGACCTTCCCCGTCCCACGCACCTGCCCGTTCGCACCCCCACCCGCGTACGAACGCATGCGCGAGCAGGCCCCGCTCGTCCGCGCCACGCTGCCCCGCGGTGAGGCGTGGCTGGTCACGCGGCACGCCGAGGCCCGGCAGGTGCTCTCGGGCGCGGGCGGCATCAGCACCAACCCCTTCACCCCCGGCCACCCGAGCGGCGCGCTGAGCACGGAGCCCTCGACCCCCGAGCGGGACGCGGCCATGGAGAAGTTCGCCATCGGCCACTTCATCGACCTGGACCCGCCCGAGCACGGCAGGTTCCGCCGGCTGCTCATCCCCGAGTTCACCGTCAGGCGGATGAGGGAGCTGCGGCCCGGGATCCAGCACATCGCCGACGAGCTCATCGACGACATGATCGCCAAAGGGCCGGAGGCCGAGCTGGTGGAGGCGTTCGGGCTGGCGCTGCCCTCGCTGGTCATCTGCCGGCTGCTCGGGGTCCCGTACGCCGACCGCGAGTTCTTCCAGTCACGGACCCGCAGGATGATCTCGGCTGCCGTCGACCAGGAGGCGCGTCACGTCGCGGTGATGGAGATCAGGGGCTTCCTCGACGCGCTGGTCACCGGGGCGAAGGCGGATCCGGAGGACAACCTGCTCGGCCGGCTGGTCGGCACCGGGCGGCTCAGCCACGACGAGATCGTGGGCGTGATGTTCCTGCTGCTCGTCGCCGGCCACGAGACCACCGCCAACATGATCCCGCTCGCCGCGCTCACGCTCATGCGCCACCCGGCCCAGCTCGCCGCGCTGCGCGCGGACCCGGACCTGTGGCCCATGGCCGTCGACGAGCTGCTGCGTTACCTCTCGATCGTGGACTGGGTGGCGTTCGACCGCGTGGCCACCGAGGACCAGGACATCGGCGGGCAGCTCGTCAGGAAGGGCGAGGGCATCTTCGTGCTCGGAGCCTCCGCCAACCGGGACGAGCGGGCGTTCGAACGGCCGGACGAGTTCGACATCGGCCGCTCCGCCCGGCACCACGTGGCCTTCGGCTACGGGGTGCACCAGTGCCTCGGCCAGAACCTGGCCAGGGCCGAGCTGGAGATCGCGCTGCGCACGTTGTTCGAGCGGCTGCCCGGGCTGCGGGTCGCGGTGGCGGACGAGGACGTGCCCCTCAAGCACGAGAGCCCCATCCTCGGGCTCAAGGCGTTGCCCGTCGCGTGGTGATCCACGGAAAAGAACCGAGGGCGTTCATCACCTTTTCATGATGAACCTCTAGCGTTTGTAGCATGAGTGAGCCCGCACGGTTGCTGGTGGTGGACGACGAGCCCGCGTTGCGCGAGGCGCTCCAGTCGAGCCTCGAGTTCGAGGGCTACAAGGTCGTCACGGCCGGCGACGGGCACACGGCGCTGGAGGCACTGGCGAGCGACTCGTTCGACGGGGTGCTGCTCGACGTCATGATGCCGCGCCTCGACGGGCTGACCGCGTGCCGCCGGCTGCGGGCGTCCGGCAACCACATCCCCGTCCTCATGCTGACGGCCCGCGACGCGGTCGGCGACCGGGTCTCCGGGCTCGACGCGGGCGCCGACGACTACCTCGTCAAGCCGTTCGAGCTGGACGAGCTGCTGGCCAGGGTGCGCGCGCTGCTGCGGCGCGGCGCGCTCAGCGCCGGCCCGGCCGAGACCGGCGACGCGCTCACGTACGACGACCTGCGCATGGACCCGGCCACCAGGGAGGTCACCCGCGGCGAGCGCAGGCTCGACCTCACCAGGACCGAATACCTGCTGATGGAGCTGTTCCTCGCGCACCCGCGCCAGGTGCTGACCAGGGACCAGATCCTGAGCGAGGTGTGGGGCTTCGACTTCGAGCCGACCTCCAACTCGCTCGACGTCTATGTGATGTACCTGCGGCGCAAGACCGAGGCAGGGGGAGAGCCGCGCGTGATCCACACGGTGCGCGGCGTGGGCTACGTCCTGAGAGCGGCGCCGTGAGACGAGGGAGCCTGAGGTCCCGCCTCACCCTCCTCGTCACGGTGGCCGTGGCGCTGGCCATCACGGTGTGCGCGGGAATGTCGTGGTTCATCGTCCAGAACCAGCTGATCAAGCAGCTCGACCAGACCATCCAGGACCCGGAGGAGTCGGGCGACAGGGACTTCCTGCTCAGCCACTGCTCCCCCCAGGGCTCCTCCGACGAGTACGCCGGCATGGCGATGTTGCTGCGCGCCGACGGCAGCACATGCTCGCTCGGCGCGCCCATCGTGTGGACGGAGGAGGATCTGGCCCTGGCGGACCACCGCCGCGAGCCGATCTGCCGTGACGGTGTGACCCGCGACGGCAAGCCGGTCCGCGTGGTGATCTCGAACTTCTCCCCTGGCACCGCCGTCCTGGAGGCGGCACCGCTCTACCACACCAGGCGTACGCTGCGGAACACCGCGTTCGCGCTGGCGGCCGTCGCGGCCCTGGGCGTGTTCGGCGCCGCGTGGGCGGGCCTGGCCATCTCGCGCGCCGGGCTGCGCCCGGTCGGAGACCTCACCAAGGCGGTCGAGCACATCGCCCAGACCGAGG
Organism: Nonomuraea sp. B5E05; assembly: GCF_039880665.1. NCBI lineage: Bacteria > Bacillati > Actinomycetota > Actinomycetes > Streptosporangiales > Streptosporangiaceae > Nonomuraea > Nonomuraea sp. B5E05. The sequence goes on along the minus strand of NZ_JBDPMJ010000051.1, from coordinate 33,455 downwards.
ACCTCGGCACCCGCATCCCCGTCAAGGGCAACGACGAGATCGCCCGCCTGAGCTCGTCCTTCAACGCCATGACCGCGGCGCTGGCCGGATCCCGCGAGCGCCAGCAGCAGCTCGTCGCCGACGCCGGCCACGAGCTGCGCACCCCCCTCACCACCCTGCGCACCAACATCGACCTGCTGCTGCGCAGCGAGCAGACCGGCCGCAGCCTCGACCCCGGGGCCAAGGAGCGCCTGCTGGTCAACGTGAAGGCGCAGTTCGCCGAGCTGTCCACGCTCGTCGGCGACCTGCTCCAGCTGGCCAGAGGCGACGCCGACCACGAGCCGCACGTCGAGCTGGCCTTCCACGAGGTCGTCACCGCCGCCGTGGAACGCGCCCGGCTGCGCGGCGCCGAGGTCGTCACCGACCTGAGCCCGTGGTACGTCGTCGGCGCCGCCGCCTCCTTGGAACGTGCCGTGCTCAACCTCATCGACAACGCCGCCAAGTTCAGCCCAGGAAGCCAGGTCGAGGTGAGGCTGCGCGGCGGCCGGCTGACCGTGCGCGACCACGGCCCGGGGTTGCCGGAGGAGGATTTGCCGTACGTGTTCGAGCGCTTCTGGCGCTCGCCGTCGGCGCGCGGGCTGCCCGGGTCGGGGCTGGGCCTGGCGATCGTGGCGCAGGCGGTCGCGGAGGCGGGAGGGTCGGTACGCCTGGAGAACGCGCGTGGCGGCGGAGCGATCGCGACGATGGATCTGCCGGGAACTCCCGATCGGCGGCCGACAACAAGGCCGTATGAGGGGAAAAATGATGACCAGGAGAATACGTCTGGCTAATGTCGACCAGCCGGAGGAGCGGAAGATCCTCTACCGGGCGGGGTGCTGACCTGGCCGGCGGGGCGGCGACGGGGAGCCGGGCGGGGTGCTGACCTAGGCCGGCAGGGCGGCGAGGAGGAAGGCGAGCCGGGCGGCGGCGGACTCGACGTCTTCCGAGGTGCCCAGGCGGTAGCCCCAGGAGGTGATGAACGCGCCCTCGTCGGAGCAGGTCACGGTCTCGGCGAGGGTGGCGGAGAAGCGGTTGCGGACCGACACGTACGCAGGGTCGCTGGACAGGGCGAGGCTCTGGACCGACAGGTCCGCGTGACGACCCGCGTGCCAGGCGAACCGCTCGAGGCAGAGCGCGGTATCAAGCATCATGCGTCACCTCCGCAACGTCTCGCGACAGAATTGCACGATCTTGGGGCGGGAGGCAAGCAATTGCTGCGGTTAATGTGCGGTTTGTTTCCGGTAATCGTGAAGAATCCTGATGATGACCTCCCGTCCGGCCTCCTCGAACTCGGCCACCTTCGCGAAGTCGTCGAACGCCCGGACGTAGAAGGCGATGTCGTCGGGGTCGCGCAGGATGAGGTCCTTCGTCATGGTGGCCACGCCGACCATGGAATCGTTGTAGATCCAGAACCCGTTGACCGGGTTGGACGGGAACTCGGCGTCGAAGGGGATCACGCCGAACTCCACGTTCGGCAGCGTGCTGACGGCCAGCAGGCGGTCGAGCTGGCCGCGCATCACCTCGGGCGGCGCCAGCAGGGTGCGGAGCGTGGACTCCGACACCACGAACCGGAACGTCCTCGTGCGGTCGTAGAGGATCTCCTGGCGCTGCATGCGCACCCGGACCGCCGCGTCGATCTGGTCGGCGGCGCTGTAGAGGCGCTTGACCTTGCGGAACACGTGCCTGGCGTATTCGGAGGTCTGCAGCAGGCCCACGATGATGCCGGGCTCGAACACCCGGAACAGCTTGGTGCGCGCCTCCAGGTCGCGGACGTCCTCCTGGAGGGCGGCCAGCCCGCTGCGGTGGCGCTGCTTCCAGTCGTCGTGCCGTTCGAGCAGCGCGATCGCCTGCCGGATCAGCTCGTCGGTCGTGTCGGGCGAGGCGCGTACGGCCTGCGCCCACACGACCACGTCGTCCTCGGTGGCGGTCTGCCTGGCGTTCTCCAGGCGCGAGACCTTGGACGGTTGCCAGCGCAGCTGCTCGGCCAGCTCCTTGCCGGACAGCCGGGCGGCCTCGCGCAGCTGGCGTAATTGGCTGCCGAGGTCGATCCGCGCCTGCTGAAAGGACGTCACGCCGCAAGAGGCTAGCCCTGCTTGCGTCGATCATGCCAGTGGGGTGCGCAATTGTGATCAACCGGTAGCCGTGGGTGTTCCTCCGCAGGTCGGGAAAGCGGTTGCCGAGCCGTCGATCACGACCCGGCGGGCGATTTCGGTGATGAGCTCGCGGGGCACCTCGACGGCGCCCTCGCCGTCGAGCACGTCGCGGAGGTCCGCGAGCGCCTCCGCGTCGGTGACCTGCAGGCCCTGGACGACGATGGTGCCGCGGTCGGTCTCGTACAGGGTGGGACAGGCGCCCGCCTCCGAGGTGGACCCGAGGAACCGCATACGCATGACGATCCTTCCCCGATGAAAGATGCAATTGCGCGCAATTGTATGGCTCGGGAGTCTATATGTGATCGTTTCTCCGAAATCGTGATATTTGGTTAGTTGAGCGCGCCGTCCATGAACTCCTGGGCCCGCTCGAACAGGCCGAGCGTCGCCGCGTGCAGCAGGTCGCCGATGTCCTGGGGCGCCTTGCCGGCGAACGCCCGCGCGTACGTGCCCTCCAGCACGATGCCGAGCTTGAAGCAGGCCATGACCGCGTACCAGTCGATGGCCGACATGTCGCGCTCGGACAGTGCCGCGTAGGAGGCGATGATCTCCTGCGGCGCGGGCAGTCCCGGCACGTGGTCGTTGCCCGCCGGCCACATCGCCAGCAGCCAGCCGAGGTCGACGAGCGGGTCGCCGATCGTGCACATCTCCCAGTCGACGATGGCGGCCACCCGCGGGCCGTCGGGGGCGTACATCAGGTTGGCGAAGTGGTAGTCGCCGTGCATGACGCCCGGCGTGAACATGCGGGGAAGGTTGCGGGTCAGCCAGCCGGCCGTCTCCGCCAGCCCGGGGATGTCGGGCCCCGGGTAGCCGTCGAGCTCGCCGTACGAGTCGAGCTCTTTGAGCCAGCGCGGCACCTGCCGCTCCAGGAACCCCTCCGGCCGGCCGAAACCCGGCAGCACGTCAGGGTCGACCCGCCCCAGCTCGGCCAGCGCGGCGGCGGCCTCGAGCCCCATGCGGTGCCTGATCGCCGCGTCGGAGGCGTGCGGCTCCGGCGGCCCGGTCGAGGGGTTGAACCCGTCGACCGGTTTCATGAGGTAGAACACCGGCTCCCGCGCGGTCTGCGCGGCCACCAGCGTGGGCGCGGGCACCGGGGTGTCGTGCAGCGCCGCCAGCACCCGGGCCTCGCGGCGTAGCACCTCGTTGCTCTTGTGGCGCGCGTGCAGCGGAGGCCTGCGCAGGATGTACGGGCGGCCGCCGCGTTCGAGGCGGACCATGACGTTCTGGGTGCCGCCGAGCACCGGCGTCAGCCCCGTGATCGGGCCCGGCGGCAGCCCCTGATCGTCCATCCACGCGCCGAGCTCGTCGAGGTCGATGGCGCTGACGTCGATGTGGGTGGAGGTCATGTGCCGCCCTTCGGCCAGAACGATGTTCTGGTGGGACCCTACGCAGGCCCCGCGAACCGGGTCAACCGAGCGCCTGCATGAAGGGGAGGAACTGGCGTGACCGGTCTCCGGGCAGGTCGTCGCCGCGCACCATGAACGCGACCTCCCACGGCCGGCCGATGCCGTGCTCGCCCGCCCACCGGATCATCGACTCGTGGGCGAGGTCGAAGTCCATCCGCACCTCGCCGCCCGCGTCGAGCGCCAGGTCACCGATCAGGGCGCGCGCGGTCGCCTCGTCGCCGGCCACGACCGGGCCGATCACGGCGTCGTCGTCGTTGCGCCAGCACTGGCCGAATCCGCCGGCCGCCACCCTGACCCGCTCGCCGAACGTGAACATCCGCCGCAGCGCCGCCGACCTGTCCATGCCGAACACCTCGGCGTCGAGCGCGAGGATGGCGTCGAGGTCGGCTTCTGTGGCGGGACGGGTCAGGCCCGAGGGCTCGCCCGCGAAGACGCCCGTGTGCTTGGCCACCCGGCCGACCGCCCGGAAACCGAGCTGCTCGTAGAGCGGCCGGCCCTGCCCGGTGGCGTGGAGGAAGACGGTGCGGTCGCCGGCCTGGTCGAGCACGTGCCGCATGAGCGCGCGGCCGAGGCCCTGCCTGGAGTAGCGGGACGCGGTGAGCACCATGCTGATCACGGCGTGCCCGTCGCCGTAGGGGGTCAGGACGTTGCACGCGGCCAGGCCGTCGCCGTCAGGGGCGTCGATGCCGTACGGCTCGCCGATCTCGAACAGCAGGCGCCACTTGTGCTCCTCGGGCGGCCAGTCGCGGTCTTTGGCCAGGCGGATGCAGTCGTCCAGGTCGTGGATGGTGAGGCGGCGCATGAGACCTCATCCTTCTGCATCGGCGGGCATGATCTCAAAAGGTTTCTGCAGCAGGATGAAGGCATGGAGTGCGTTGTAGCGGTCGATGTCGGCGGCACCACCATGAAAGGCGGACTTGTCGCCCGCGACGGGACATGTCTGCATGTCGAGCGGCGGCCTACGCCGCGCGCCGACGGCCCCGAGCGCGTGATCGCGGCCGTCTCCGCCTTCGTCGCCGACCTCGCCCGGCCCCGGCCCGGAACACGCCCGCTGGCGGTGGGGCTGGTGGTGCCCGGTCTCGTCACGGCGGAACGGGCCGTCTTCTCGGCCGCGTTCGGCTGGCGGGACGTGCCCGCGTCGTCGTTCACGGACGTGGACCTGCCGGTGGCGCTCGGGCACGACGTCCGCGCGGCCGGGGAGGCGGAGCTGGCCTACGGAGCTGGCGGGGACGACGTCCTCTACCTGCCCATCGGCACGGGCATCGCGGGCGCGGTGGTCCTGTCAGGGTCGCTGTACGGGGGCGCCGCCGGATGGGCCGGGCAGATCGGGCACATCCCGGTACGGCCCGGCGGGGCGGCCTGCGGGTGCGGGCAGCGGGGCTGCCTGGCGGCGTACGCGTCGGGCGGCGCGGTCGCGGCCCGGTACGGCGCCGGCGGGGCCGAGGAGGTGGTGCGGCGAGCCTCGGAGGGGGACGCGGCGGCCGGGCGGGTGTGGGACACGGCCGTGGAGGCGCTCGCCCTGGCGCTGGCCACGTACACGCGGCTGCTGGACCCGGCGGCCGTCGTCATCGGCGGCGGGGTCTCCCACGCGGGCGACGCCCTGATCGCCCCCCTCCGAGCCCGCCTGTCAGCCCTCCTGTCCCCCCACCCGCCGTCCCCGTCGCGGGAGCCGTCCCTGCCGCACGAGGAGCCGTCCCTGCCGGAGCGGCGGGTGCCGGAGGTCAGGGCGTCGGCGCTCGGGGCGCGGGCGGGGCTGCTGGGCGCGGGGCTGCTGGGCTGGCGGATGGCCGGCTCAGTCCAGGAGCGCCGTGGGGATGTGCAGGGGCCGGGCGCGTAGTTCCTCGCCCAGCGCCTTGGCCTGCGGGTCCATGCGCGGGCTCGCCGCCACACCCCGGCCCAGGAGCCCGTGGACGACGAAGTTGAGCGCCTTGAGGTTCGGCAGCTCGTAGCGGTCGATGCGGTACGCGGCCAGATGCGGCAGGAGGCGCTTGAGACGGTCAGGGGTCAAGGTGGCGGCCAGCCACGCGTAGCGGTCCCGCGTCCCGGCCCAGACTCCCAGGTTGGCGTTGCCGCCCTTGTCGCCGGAACGCGCACCCACGATGCGCCCCAGCGGCATCCACACGCTCTCCTCGCCACCCGCCCCGCCGTCCGCGTGCGTGCTCGCCCCGCCCGCGCCGTGCTGAGAGGTGGCGGGGCCGAAGGGCTCCGACGTGAGCGGGGGCTCCGGGGCGGGGAGGGAGGACGGGGGATGAGGGCCGGCGGGGACGGCGGGGACGGGTATCTCCGCGCCGTTCACGAAGACCCGCGGACGGACGCCCGAGGCCGGGACCAGGACCGGCCAGTAGATCCCGTACGGCGTGGCGTTGCCGGGCGGGGTGAGGCCGTAGAAGCCCGGGTAACTGGCCAGGCCCGTCTCCACCACGGCCGAGGAGAAGGCCCGCCCCGCCGTGCGTTCGTCGGCGTCCATGACCGTGATCCGCAGCAGGCCGGACTCCGTGAGCGTCACGTCCACCGCGTCGAACGACTCGCGCGGGATCCGCGCCCAGACGGCCTCCTCCGCCACCCGGGCCTTGGCCTCCACGTCGAGCCCCGTGAGGACGAGGGTCATGGTGTTCCGGTAGCCGCCCAGGTGGTTGACGGCGACCTTGAGGGTGCCGGGCGGCGGCTCGCCCCGGACGCCGGAGACCAGCACCCGGTCGGGCCCGTCGCCGGCGAGCGTGATCGTGTCGAACCTGGCCACCACGTCGGGGCCGAGGTAGCGGGGGCCGCCCAGCTCGTACACCAGCTGGGCGGTGACCGTGCCGACCGAGACCAGGCCGCCCGTGCCGGGATGCTTGGTGATCACGGAGGATCCGTCCGGGCGGAGCTCCGCGAGCGGGAAGCCGCAATGGGCCAGATCAGGTACGTCCTGGAAGAACGGGTAGTTGCCGCCCGTGGCCTGGCAGCCGCATTCGATGATGTGCCCGGCGACCACCGATCCCGCCAGCGGGTCGAGGTCGGCGGGACCCCAGCCGTACCGCCAGATGCCGGGCCCGGTCACCAGGGCGGCGTCGGTGACGCGGCCGGTCACCACCACGTCCGCGCCCGCCGACAGGGCGGCGGCGATCGGGCGGCCGCCCAGGTAGGCGTTCGCGGTCAGCGGGGCGGCGTCGAGGCGCTCGCCGGTGTCGGCGTTGACGAGGTCGAGGGGCGTGCCGGTGAGGTCGTCGCCGGTGACGTGGGCGACCGAGGGGGACAGGCCGAGGCGGGCGGCCAGCTCGTGCACGGCCTCCGCGCACCCGGCCGGGTCGAGGCCGCCCGCGTTCGTCACGATCTTGATGCCCCGGTCGAGGCAGGGGCCGAGGACGTCCTCCAGCTGCCGCAGGAACGTCGGCGCGTAGCCAGGGCGGCCCTTGAGCCGGTTGCCGGCCAGGATCAGCATGGTGAGCTCGGCGAGCCAGTCGCCGGTCAGCACGTCGATCGGCCCGCCCTCGACCATCTCCCTGGCCGCGGAGAGCCGGTCGCCGTAGAAGCCGCTGCAGTTGGCGACGCGCAGGGTCATGGCGTGGCCCACGTGGGCGGCCGCTTCTCCATGTACGCGGCGATGCCCTCCTGCCCCTCCTCCGAGGTGAAACGCTCGGCGGACAGCGTGCTCATCTGCCGCAGCCCTTCAGAGAACGGCATCGCCGGCACCTGCCTGACCAGCTGCTTGGTGAGGGCCAGCGCCTCGGGAGCCCCCTTGATCAGCAGGTCGGCGTAGTGGGCGACCGCCGCGTCCAGCTCCTCCTCCGGCACGGCCTTGGAGATCAGCCCGATCTCCGCGGCCCTGGCGGCGTCGAAGACCTCGCCGGTCAGGAAGTATTCGGCGGCGGCCCTGGGGTCGAGCCTGCGCAGCACCGGCACCGAGATCATCGCGGGCACCACGCCGAGGCGTACCTCCGTGAAGGCGAACGACGCCGTCACCGGCGCGACCGCGAAGTCGCAGGCCGCCACCAGGCCGAGGCCGCCCGCCCGCGCGGTGCCGTTGAGCCGGCAGATCACCGGCTTCGGGCTCTCCCAGATGAGCGTGAGGATCTCCGGGAACGACGCCGTCACCGGCGCGTCCGGCGTGCCGTCGGCCGCGCGCTGCTCCTTGATGTCGGCTCCCGAGCAGAACACCCTGCCCGTGGCCGTCAGCACGATCACCCTGGCCGCCGGCTCGGCCAGCGCCCGGTCCAGCCGCTCCCGCAACTCGCCGAGCAGGCGGACGGACAGGGCGTTGCGATTGGGCGGCGAGTCCAGCGTGATGGTCGCTACGCCCGCCGCCAGGTCCTGGTGGACCAGGTTCATGTACTTTCCTCCTGAATGATCGCCAGCACGGCTCCCGCCTCGACCTGCCGGCCTTTCTCCACGTGTACGCCGGACACCACGCCGTCGACGGGGGCGGCGACCCGGTGCTCCATCTTCATGGCCTCGAGCACCAGCACCGGCTGGCCCTTGGCGACCCGGTCGCCGGCCGCCACCTCGACGCGCAGCACGCTACCCGGCATGGGGGCCAGCAGGGATCCCGGCGCGACGTGCTCGACCGGCTCGGGCAGCCGGGGGAGCGGGGTCAGCACGGCGCAGCCGCCCGCGTGGTCGACGTAGACCTTCGGGTCGCCGACATACCGGGCCACCTCGAAGGTGTGGCGGACGCCGTCGTGTTCGAGGACGACGGTGTCCGGTTCGGCGCCGAGCACGGTGATGTTCTCAGGGAGCGGGTCGTACACGGTCTCGGCCTCGGCGAAGCGGGCGTGGCGGGGCTGGGAGCGCACGTTGCGCCAGCCGCTCGGCAGCCCGGCCAGCACGCGCGCGTCGCGCCGGTTGGCGGCGGCCAGGGCGAGGGCGGCGGCCAGCGCGGGCAACTCGCCCGCCGTCGCGCCCGCCATCGCGGCCGGCGTCGCGCCCGCCATCGTGGGCGGCGTCTCGGCTGCCGTCGTGCCGGCCGCCTTGCCTGGTGCCTTGGTTTCCGGCGCGTCGGGCAGGGCGGGGGCGCCGTGGACGGGGCCGTCGGGGTCGAGGAATCCGGTATGAGTGTCACCAGCCAGAAAAGCCGGATTTGTCAGAATTCGTACGAGCAAGTCGCGATTAGTGGTGACCCCGTGGAGCTTCGCCCGCCGCAGCGCCGTCGCCAGCCGCCGCACCGCCTGCGCCCGCGTCGAGCCGTGCGCCACCACCTTGGCCAGCATCGCGTCGTAGTGCGGCGACACCACGGATCCCGACTCGACGCCCGCGTCCACGCGCACGTCCCCGGGCACCTCGAACCGCCGCAACACCCCCGTCTGCGGGAGGTAGCCGTCGTCCTCCGCGTACAGCCGCGCCTCGACCGCGTGCCCCGCGGGCTCGGGAGGGCTCGCCGGCAGCGCCGCGCCCTCGGCGATCTCCAGCTGGAGCCGGACGAGATCGACGTCGTGGACCAGCTCGGTCACGGGGTGCTCGACCTGGAGCCGGGTGTTCATCTCGAGGAAGGCCACCCGGTCGCCTCTGACCAGGAACTCCACCGTCCCGGCCCCGACGTGGCCGACCGCCCGCGCGGCCCTGACGGCGGCCTCGAACAGGCGCTCCCTCAGGCCGGCGGAGATCCCGGGCGAGGGGCACTCCTCGACGACCTTCTGGTGCCGCCGCTGCACGCTGCACTCGCGCTCGCCCAGCGCCCACACGGTGCCGTGCCGGTCGGCCAGCACCTGGACCTCGACGTGCCGGGCAGCCTCCAGCAGCGGCTCCACGAACACGGCGCCGTCGCCGAAGGCCGCCGCCGCCTCCCGCTCCGCCGACTCGATCTCCCGCGCGAGCTCGCCCGGCTCGCGCACGACGCGCATGCCCCGGCCGCCGCCACCGGCGGAGGCCTTCACCAGCAGCGGGAACTCGCCAGGAGCGGCCGGGTCGAGCGACGGCAGCACGGGCACCCCGGCCTGCGCCATCAGCCGCTTGGCCGCGACCTTGGACCCCATGGCCGCGATGGCCGCCGGCGGCGGGCCGACCCACACCAGCCCGGCGTCGAGCACGGCCTGCGCGAACTCGGCGTTCTCCGACAGGAAGCCGTACCCGGGGTGCACGGCGTCCGCCCCGGCGGCGCGGCAGGCGGCCAGGATGCGCCCGGCGTCCAGGTACGTCTCCGAGGGATGCGCGCCCGGCAGGCGTACCGCGAGATCGGCCTCGGCCACGTGCGGCGCGTCCGCGTCGGGGTCGGAGTACACCGCCACCGTGGAGATGCCGAGCGAGCGGCAGGTGCGGAAGACGCGGCGGGCGATCTCGCCCCGGTTCGCGACGAGCAGGCGGCTGATCACGGGCGGAACACCCCGAATCCGGCCGGCTCCGGCACCGGCGCGCTGTTGATCGCCGACAGGCACATGCCCAGCACGGTACGCGTGTCGCGCGGATCGATGACCCCGTCGTCGTAGAGGCGCCCCGACAGGAAGAACGCCAGCGACTCGGCCTCGATCTGGGCCTCCACCATCGCGCGCATCGCCGCGTCGGCCTCCTCGTCGTAGACCTGCCCCTTCGCCTGCGCCGAAGCCCGGCCCACGATGGACAGCACGCCGGCGAGCTGCGCGGGCCCCATCACCGCCGACTTGGCGCTCGGCCAGCTGAACAGGAAGCGGGGGTCGTAGGCCCGCCCGCACATGCCGTAGTTGCCCGCGCCGTACGACGCGCCCATGACGATCGTCAGATGGGGAACGGTCGAGTTGGACACCGCGTTGATCATCATCGCGCCGTGCTTGATGATGCCGCCCTGCTCGTAGTCCTTGCCGACCATGTAGCCGGTCGTGTTCTGCAGGAAGACGAGCGGCGTGCGCGACTGGTTGGCCAGCTGGATGAACTGCGTGGCCTTCTGCGACTCCTCGCTGAACAGCACGCCCTGGGCGTTGGCCAGCACGCCGACCGGGTAACCGTGGATCCGCGCCCAGCCCGTCACCAGCGAGACGCCGTACGCCGGCTTGAACTCCTCGAACTCGCTGCCGTCCACCACCCGCGCGATCACCTCCCGGGGATCGAACGGCACCTTCAGATCCTCGGGGACGATGCCGAGCAGCTCGTCGGCCGGATAGTGCGGCTCCCGCGCGGGCCCGGGGACGGCGCCCTGCTTGCGCCAGTCGAGCGAGCGCACGATCGAGCGCCCGATGCGCAGCGCGTCGTGCTCGTCCTGCGCCAGGTGGTCGGCGAGCCCGCTCACCCGGGCGTGCATCTCCGCCCCGCCCAGCGACTCGTCGTCGGACTCCTCGCCGGTCGCCATCCTGACCAGCGGCGGCCCGCCCAGGAACACCTTGGCCCGCTCGCGCACCATCACCACGTAGTCGCTCATCCCGGGCACGTAGGCGCCGCCGGCGGTGGAGTTGCCGAACACGAGCGCGACGGTCGGGACGCCCGCCGCCGACAGCCGCGTCAGGTCGCGGAAGATCTGCCCGCCGGGGATGAAGATCTCCTTCTGCGTCGGCAAGTCGGCGCCGCCGCTCTCGACCAGGTTCACGTACGGCAGGCGGTTGCGCAGCGCGATGTCCGCCGCGCGCAGGGACTTCTTCAGGGTCCACGGGTTGGAGGCGCCGCCGCGGACGGTGGGATCGTTCGCCGTGATCACGCACTCGACGCCCTCGATCACGCCGATCCCCGAGACCACGCTCGCCCCGACGGGGAAGTCGCTGCCCCACGCGGCCAGCGGCGACAACTCCAGGAAGGGGGAGTCGGCGTCGATCAGCAGCTCCACGCGTTCGCGCGCGAGCAGCTTGCCGCGCGCGCGGTGCCGCTCGACGTACTTCTCGCCGCCCCCGCCCACCGCCCTGGCGTGCTCGGCGTCCAGCTCGGCCAGCTTGGCCAGCATCGACGCGCGGCGCCGCTGATGATCCTCGCTCGCGGGGTCGAGCCTGCTCGTGATCATGCGCCCTCCTCCGGGCGCGCCGAAGATGACGTGTACGTCAACCCGATCGCCCGCGCCCACAACCGCGTCAGATGGTCGACGGCCGTCTCCTCCGCGGCCTGCTCGCCCAGGTCGAGCCAGACGTGCGCGAAGTGCTCGACCATCCCGCCCAGCATGACCGCGGTCAGCCGGGGGTCGAGCGCCGGGTCGGCCAGGCCCTGCTCCTGCAGCCGCCGCAGCCCGTCGGCGCCCCGGCGCACGAACACCTCGCGCAGTTCGAGCAGCAACCGCCCGAACCGGTCGTCGCCGGTCGCGGCCTGCTCGAACATCCGCACCAGCCGCGAGTTCGCGGCCCAGGCCCGCAGGTAGAGCCGGTTCGCCGCCTCGATGCGGGAGTAGGGGTCGGCGGAGGCGGCCGTGCCCACCACGCTCGCCGCGAACATCTCTCCGACCACCGCCTCGGCGACCTCGCCGAACAAGGCCTCCTTGGAGCCGAAGTACGTGTAGAAGGTGCCGTGGGAGACCCGGGCCCGCACGCACACGTCGTCGACCCGCACGGCGTCGTATCCGTGCTCCTCGAACGCCTCGCGCCCGGCCTGCAGCAACGCGGCCCGCGTGCGCCTCCCCCTGGAGGTGGCCGCCGGAGACTTGACGATCACGTCAGCCACGCTAGCGCACGAGAGCGCTCAGGTCACCGGGCACCGCGGCTTCGCGGGAGCCCGTACGCAGCGAGGCCGGCCGCTGGTCAGCTGCAGTGGCTCCAGCCGGACTTCCAGCTCTGCAAGCCCCACGAACCACCCCAGATCACACACTTCTTCTTCGCCGCCAGCCTGACCGGGCCCGCGTACGCGGTGTACTTGCCGGGGTTGCTCGCCTTGCCGCCCTTCTTGACCTGGAGCAGCGCGTTCATCGACACCTTGCCCTTCCAGACCAGGCGCGACATCGTGACCACGCAGTTCTTGCCCGACTTCGCGTGGTAGGCGAGGTAGATCGTGGCGTTGCTGCCCAGGTCGTGCGAGTCGATGAGCTTGTAGCCGGAGCCGCACACCTTCGTCGGGCTGTACGGGTTCTTCTTGGGCGCGACCCTCTTCGGGGCGGCGGCCTGCTTGGGCCGCTTGTAGACCGGGATGGTCCGCGTGGGGCCCGCGGTCGGGCGCGCGGTCGGCTCCGCGTTGGGCTCGACCATCGTCTTCTTCTTTTTCTTGGTCGGCGTGGGCGTCGGCTGCGGCCTGCGGGTCTGCGGGACCGGCGGCGGGGTGTAGCGGTTCGGCCGCGGGGTGACGGTCTTCTTGGGCTTCCTGGGCTTCTTGGTCGTCGGGTCGATGTCCAGCGTGGGGACGGGGACCGTCTCCATCGGGGTGACGGAGGCGGGCGGCTTGCCCGGCTGCCCGGCGCCCGAGCCGTCACCCGGGGTGCTGGTCGAGGGGTTGCCCACCGGCACGACCGGGACTTCCTGGCTGTTCGCCTGCACCACGACGGCGCCGACGACCACGAGCAGGGCCGCGGCGGCGGCGCCCGACAGCGCGAGGGTCAGCGTGCGGCGCTGCTTGGCGGGCGGGCCGTCACCCGGCCTCGGCGAGCCGCCGGGAGCTCCCTGCTGGAACCCGCCGCCCGGGGGCATGCCGGGGCCGTGCGGCGGCATGCCGGCTCCGGCGCCCTGCTGGCCACCCTGCTGGCCACCCTGGGGCACCCCCGGATACGGGGAGCCATGCGGTCCCTGGGGCGCACCGTGCGGGCCTTGAGGAGCCTGCGGGTGTTGCGGGTTCTGCGGACCTTGAGGGCCGTTCTGGGGGGCTCCCGTTCCGGGCATCGCCGGCTGCTGCCCGCCCGGGGATCCGGCCGGATGGTGCGGTCCAACGGGACCGCCGCCGGAGTGCGGGGCGTTGTGCGCCATGCCTGCCTGAGCAGGGCCTGCCTGAGCAGGGCCTGCCTGAGCAGGGCCTGCCTGAGCGGGGACGTGGGGGACGGGTCCGCTGAGCCCCGGATTGTGGCCGGTCCCGGGGACCGGGCCGCTCTGCCCGGGGTTGCCCTGGCCCGGGACGTTCGGGATGGGCCCGCTGAGTCCCGGGGTGTGGCCCGCGCCCGGCACGGGGCCGCTCTGGCCAGGGTTGTGCACGGGGCCGCTCTGGCCCTGCCCGGGGATGGGGCCGCTCTGGCCAGGGTTGCTCTGGCCCGGGACGTTCGGGATGGGCCCGCTCAGGCCAGGGTTGTGGCCGGCGCCCGGGACGGAGCCGCCCGGGCCGGGGTTGCCCTGGCCGTGCTGGGCGGCCGCGGGAGGCGTGACGTACTGGCCGGTCTGCGGGGGCCCCACGGGCTGCGGGCCGGTCTGGAGCGGCCCGCCCACGAGGTGAGGGCCGGTCGGCTGCGTCCAGGGGCCGGGGTAGACGTCCTCCGAGGGAGTCTCCTCGCCACCCGGACCGGTCCCGGCTTCGGGACGGCCACCCTCCGGCTGCGCCGGCGCAGCGGACTGGGCGGCACCGGACTGCCGGCCCACCGGTTCGATGGCGGACCTCGGGGCCGGCTGGCCGGTGAGGTCGACGATGAGCTCGTCGGCGGAGGGCCGCTGCGCCGGGTCCTTGGACAGGCAGGCGGCCACCATCTCGGCGAGCACGCCCTCCATCCTGCCGAGCTCCGGCTCCTCGTTCAGGATGCGGTTCATCACCACGGGGATGGAGTCGGCGCCGAACGCGGGTTTGCCCGTCGCCGCGAACACCATCGTGACGCCCCAGGCGAACACGTCCGCGGCCTCCGACACGGCCGCGCCGGTGAGCTGCTCGGGCGCCAGGTACGACGGCGTCCCCATGGTCATGCCCGTGGCCGTCGCGCCGGGGGAGTCGAGTGCGCGGGCGATGCCGAAGTCGATCACAACGGGCCCCTCGGGGCCCATGAGCACGTTGGCGGGCTTGAAGTCGCGGTGCAGGATGCCGGCGCGATGGATGGCGGCGAGCGCCGTGGCCGTGCTGATCGCGAGCCGTTCGAGTGCCGCGCCCCGTCGCGGCCCCTCGTTGATGACCATCTCGCGCAGCGAGGGCCCGGGGACGAACTCGCTCACGATGTACGGGCGGCTGCCCTCCAGGTCGGCGTGGAGCACGGGGGCGGTGCAGAACCTGGCCACCCGCTGCGCCACCGCGACCTCGCGCAGGAACCTCGTCCTGGCGTCCGTGTCGGCGACCAGGGCGTTGTGCAGCAGCTTGACGGCGACCTGATCCCCCGAGTCGCTCTCGCCAAGATAGACGATCCCCTGGCCGCCCTCGCCGAGCCGGGCGACGATGTCATACGTCCCCAGCCGCCGCGGATCGTCCGCCTCCAGCGGCTGGAACTGATTCACGTCGGACCCCCATCACAACCCAGTAGATGAGGCAAAACGCTACCAGCGAGACCGTTGGGGCGTCTGCCGGACCTATCAGAACCTTCACATTTTGACGTAGTAAGTCAGGGTTCCTTCGCAGGTCGTGTGCTCTGCGAACCCCAAGGTCACGGCTTGATGAAGCCAAGGTCACCTTTTGTCAAATGGCTTTGCCCGGGTTCAGGAGGCCGAGCGGGTCGAAGACCGCCTTGATGCCCCGCTGCACCTCCGTGGCGACCGGCCCCGCCTCGAGGGCCAGCCAGCGCTGCTTGAGCAGGCCGACGCCGTGCTCGCCCGTCAGGGTGCCGCCGAGCTCCAGCGCGTGCGTGAACACCTCGTCCGCCGCGGCCCACACCTCGGGGGGCGGCTCGATGGTGCCGTGCTCGAAGATGAAGACCGGATGCAGGTTGCCGTCCCCCGCGTGCGCGACCGTGGCGATCCGCACCCCGTGCCGCGCCGCCGCGGCCTCGATCGCGGTGATCATGTCGGGCAACACGGAACGCGGCACGCACACGTCCTCGACCAGGCACGCGCCCTGCCGCTCCTTGGCCTGGTAGGCGAGCCTGCGCAGTCCGATCAGCTCCTCGGTCTCCTGCGGGCTGGAGGAGACGGCCACGAACGAGGCGCCGTTCTCCATGCACAGCTCCTCCATGCGCGCGGCCATCGCCTGGCCGTCCGTCGCGTCCGACTGGCCGATCAGCATGGCCTGGGTCGACGCCTCGAGGCCGATGTTGCGCCACTCGTCGATGGCCTCGAGCGTGGCCCGGTCGAGCAACTCCATGAGCGAGGGCTGGCAGCCGGCCGCCATGATCGCCGACACGGCGGCGCCCGCGTCGCGCAGCGAGCCGAACTCCGCGGCGAAGGTGGCCGGAGGCGCGACGGGCGCGCGGCGCAACCGTACCGTGGCCGCCGTGATCACGCCCAGGGTGCCCTCCGAGCCCACGAACAGGCCGGTCAGGTCGTAGCCCGTGACGCCCTTCATCGTGCGGCGGCCGGTGTCGAGGATCCGCCCGTCGGCCAGCACGACCTCGAGACCGAGCGCCGAGTCCCTGGTCACGCCGTACTTGACGCAGCGCAGCCCGCCGGCGTTGGTGGCCAGGTTGCCGCCGATCGTGGAGATCTCGTACGACGACGGGTCGGGCGCGTACATCAGGCCGTGCTCCCTCGCGGCCTTGTCCAGGTCGGCGGTGATGACGCCGGGCTCGACGACGGCGATCTCGTCGGCGGGGGAGAGCTCCCGGATCGCGGTCATCCTGGCCAGCGACAGGATGACCGTGCCGTCGCCGGCCACGGAGGCGCCCGCCAGGCCGGTGCCCGCGCCGCGCGGCACCACCGGCACCCGGTGCTCGGTGGCCCACTTCATGGTGGTCACCACGTCGTCGCGGGAGGCGGCGAGCACCACCCCAGCCGGCTTGCCCGGCTCCAGGAACGTCCGGTCGCGGGCATAGGAGTCGATCACGTCCGGATCGGTCAGGACGCGGCCTTCGGGCAGAGAGCTCACCAACGCATCAATCGGTCTCACACCATGCACCTTATGGGCAAATCACCGCTATCCGGAGAGGGGCCCTCGAGTGCGGCCTGGCGGGCGGTTTGCGCAGGCCGTGGCTTAGGGCCAAACTGCCCGGGTGAAAGTCAGGTGCCCGGTGTGTTCGGAGACCGACCAGGTCGTAGCGGTCCCCGGAGCGGTCGCCGCGGGGACCACGTACAAGATCGGGCGGGTGCGGTTACCCGGGGCGCGCGAGGTGGCCGATCTGCCGATGGCGGCGACTCTGGGCGCCTCGAAGCACGTCATGAGCCGCACGCAGCTCGCGGTCTGGTTGTCGTTCCCCAGCCGCCACTACACGCCGTGGGCCAGGAACCAGGGCTACATCCTGCTGCTCCTGGCGGCCCTGGCCCACCTCGTCATGTCGCTGGTCATCGCGATGGGCCAGGACCCCAACTGGGGCGAGGTGCTGCTCGCGCCGTTCTGCCTGACGGGCCTGTTCTGGGGGCTCGGCCTGCTGAACGTGCTCGGTTCGTACGGCGCCCGCAAGCGCGACGACAGCGAGGCTCCGGCCAGGGAGAACGCCATGGCCGTGTGGGAGAACCTGTGCTACTGCGCCCGCGACAACGTCGTGTTCGAGCCGGAGGTCGGCGTCTCGTTCCATCCGAGCGAGACGCGCGAGTACATCTTCGGCTTCCGGTCGGGCCGCTGACTCAGCCCCGCTCCTCCGCCACCAGGCGCACGCAGACGGCCAGGCCGTTGATGGCCTGCTCCAGCTCGTCGAGCTCGGGGTAGGTCGGCGCGATCCTGATGGTGCGGTCGCCGGGGTCGTCGCCGTAGGGGTGGGTGGCGCCCGCGGGGGTCAGCGCGATGCCCGCGGCCTTGGCCCTGGCCACCACCTCGGCGGCGTGCGGCACCTCCAGGCTGATGAAGTAGCCGCCCTTGGGGGTCGTCCAGGTGGCCAGGTCGCCGAGCTGCTCGGTCAGCACCTTGTCGACCAGCTCGAACTTCGGCCCGATCAGCTCGGCGTGCCGGCGCATGTGGGCGGCGACCCCGGCGCCGTCGCGGAGGAACTCCACGTGCCGGAGCTGGTTGAGCTTGTCGGGGCCGATGGACTGCTTGGCGGTGTTGTGCAGGAACCACTCGACGTTCGCCGGCGAGGAGCCGGAGAACGACACGCCCGCGCCGGCCAGCGTCACCTTCGAGGTGGAGGCGTAGACGAACACGCGGTCGGCGTTGCCCTGCTCGGCGCTGAGCGCGAGCAGGTCGGCCAGCTCGGCCGGGGTGTCGGTGAGGTGGTGCACCGCATAGGCGTTGTCCCAGAAGATCCGGAAGTCGGGGGCGGCCGCGGGCATGGCGGCCAGCCTGCGCACGGTCTCGTCGCTGTAGACGACGCCGGACGGGTTGCTGTACTTAGGCACGCACCACATGCCCTTGACGCTGGTGTCGGAGGCGACCAGGCGCTCCACGACGTCCATGTCGGGCCCGCCGGCGTTCATCGGGACGGGCACCATCGTGATGCCGAACCGCTCACAGATCGTGAAATGCCGGTCGTATCCCGGCACCGGGCACAGGAACGTGACCTTCGGCTCCTCCACCCACCGGCGCGCGGCGCCCGGCAGCGGCGTCAGCAGCGCGTGCACGATCGTGTCGTGCATCAGGGACAGGCTGGCGTTGCCGCCCACGACGAGCTGACCGGCGGGCACCTGCACCAGCGGGGCGAACAGCTCGCGCAGCTCGGGCAGGCCCTGCAGGTTGCCGTAGTTGCGGCCGTCGGTGCCGTCGGCCGCGCGGTAGGACGTGGGCAGTTTGAGCATGTCGTTGGAGAGATCGAGCTGGCGCGGCGACGGCTTGCCCCGGGTGAGGTCGAGCTTGAGCCCTCTCTGGACGAGGGCGGCGTAGTCACGCTGAGCGGTCACGAGATCTCCTCCATGTCGGTCCGGTTACGAAGGATAGAAGACGCCGCCACGTGGACCGGCACCGATCCGGGATATAGACGCTCGCGCGTCTCGGAAAGTCCAAGCTTTGCCGCACATGGTAAAGAACGGCTGCCCGAGCGGCGGTCGTTGGCGTGGAATGGGTAGATCGGGGCAGTTGGCACTCCGCACTGGAGGGAGCGGCCGTGACAACCGTTCGCGAACCCTCGATCGAACAGGTCAGGCGCCGGCGCACCGGGACCATGATCGCCTCCTGGCTGTCGACGACCGACCACAAGGTCATCGGCTACCTCTACCTGATCACGTCGTTCGGGTTCTTCCTCGCGGCGGGCCTCATGGCCATGATCATCCGGGCCGAGCTCGCCGGGCCGGGACTGCAGCTGGTCAGTCAGCAGCAGTACAACCAGCTGTTCACCATCCACGGCACGATCATGCTGCTGCTGTTCGCCACCCCGCTGTTCGCCGGGTTCACCAACGTGATCATGCCGCTGCAGATCGGCGCTCCCGACGTGGCCTTCCCCCGGCTGAACGCGGTGGCGTACTGGTTGTTCCTGTTCGGCGGGTTGATGGTGCTGGCCGGGTTCTTCACCCCCGGCGGGGCGGCCGACTTCGGATGGTTCGCGTACACGCCGCTGTCGTCGTCCATCTACTCGCCGCAGGTCGGCGGCGATCTGTGGATCATGGGGTTGGCGCTGGCGGGGCTCGGCACGATCCTCGGCGCGGTCAACTTCATCACCACGATCGTCGCCATGCGGGCGCCGGGCATGACGATGTTCCGGATGCCGATCTTCTGCTGGAACGCGCTGCTGACCTCGATGATGGTGCTGCTGGCGTTCCCCGTGCTCACGGGCGCGCTGCTCGTGCTCGAATCGGATCGCAAGCTGGGCACGCAGGTCTTCCTGGCCGAGAACGGCGGGCCGCTGCTCTGGCAGCACCTGTTCTGGTTCTTCGGCCACCCCGAGGTCTACATCATCGCGCTGCCGTTCTTCGGCATCATCACCGAGGTCATCCCGGTCTTCAGCCGCAAACCCATCTTCGGCTACCTGGGACTGGTCGGCGCCACCATCGCCATCGCCGGGTTGTCGATGACGGTCTGGGCGCACCACATGTTCGCGACCGGGCAGGTGCTGCTGCCGTTCTTCTCGTTCATGACGTTCCTCATCGCGGTGCCGACGGGCGTGAAGTTCTTCAACTGGATCGGCACCATGTGGCGCGGGCACCTGAGCTTCGAGTCGCCGATGTTGTTCTCGGTCGGCTTCCTGGTGACGTTCCTCCTGGGCGGCCTGACCGGCGTCATCCTGGCCTCGCCGCCGCTCGACTTCCACATCAGCGACACCTACTTCGTCGTCGCCCACTTCCACTACGTGGTGTTCGGCACCGTGGTGTTCGCCATGTTCGCCGGGTTCTACTTCTGGTGGCCGAAGATGACCGGCCGCATGCTCGACGACCGGCTGGGCAAGGTGCACTTCTGGACCCTGTTCATCGGCTTCCACATGACGTTCCTCGTGCAACACTGGCTGGGGCAGATCGGCATGCCCAGGAGGTACGCCGACTACAGCGCCGCGGACGGCTTCACCTTCCTCAACGAGGTCTCGTCCGTCGGCGCGTTCCTGCTCGGCGCCTCGACGCTGCCGTTCCTCTACAACGTGTTCAAGACCGCGAGGAGCGCGCCCAAGGTCACGCTCGACGACCCGTGGGGCTACGGCAACTCGCTGGAGTGGGCCACGAGCTGCCCGCCGCCGCGGCACAACTTCACGTTCATGCCGCCGATCCGCTCCGAGAGGCCCGCATTCGACCTGCACTATCCGCGGGAGCGGACGAACGTGCCGCCCGAGGTGGACCCCGAGGCACACAGGGCCGGCGCCCCCGAGCTCCGGCCCGGCGAGGGTACGAGCGACTGACCTTTCCCGAACCGTGACGTGGTGCTTGTGTGGAGGTGACGTTTCGCCTATCTAGGGAGATCGGCGATGACCGGCACGAAGATCCCCTTCGACCCCGAGACGGCTCCCTGCGGGAAGAAGTCCAGTGGTGAACGCCTCATCGACGACGACGAGTACGGCCTGGTGATCCGCGACCAGTACTTCGACTGCGGCTGCCGCATGATCCGGCACGAGTACCACGACGGCAGCATCCACCTGTCCGCCATCCGCCACGACGGCAAGCGGGTGAAGGACCCGATCCAGCCCGACCACGGGAAGTGACGTACATGATCGACGTGCTCATCGTCGGAGGAGGCGGAGCGGGCCTGCGGGCGGCGGTCGCGGTCGCCGAGGTGGATCCCGCCCTCAAGGTGGCGGTCGCGTCCAAGGTCTATCCGATGCGCAGCCACACGGTCTCCGCCGAGGGCGGCGCCGCCGGGGTGATCGGCCTGGACGACACCCTCGACGAGCACTGCTACGACACGATCTCGGGCGGGGACTGGCTGCCCGACCAGGACGCGGTCGAGGCGTTCGTGGACGAGGCGCCGCGCGAGCTGATGCAGCTGGAGCACTGGGGCTGCCCGTGGAGCCGCGAGCCGGACGGGCGGGTGGCGGTGCGCCCGTTCGGCGGGATGAAGAAGATGCGCACCTGGTACGCCGCCGACAAGACCGGCTTCCACCTCCTGCACACCCTCTTCCAGACAACCCTGAAATATCAGGACATCATCAGGTACGACGAGTGGTTCGTCACCAAGCTCGTCGTCGACGACGGCCGCGTCCACGGCGTCGTGGCCGTCGAGATCAGGACCGGCCGCATCGAGACCATCCCCGCCAGGACCGTCATCCTGGCCACCGGCGGCTGCGGCCGCGCCTTCCCCTTCACCACGAACGCCGCCATCAAGACCGGCGACGGCATGACCCTCGCCTACCGGGCGGGAGCGCCGCTGAAGGACATGGAGTTCGTCCAGTACCACCCGACCGGCCTGCCGTTCACCGGCATCCTCATCACCGAGGCGGCCAGGGCGGAGGGCGGCTGGCTGATCAACAAGGACGGTTACCGCTACCTGCAGGACTACGACCTCGGCACCCCCACGCCCACGCCGAAGCTGCGCAGCATGGAGCTGGGCCCGCGCGACCGGCTCTCCCAGGCGTTCGTGCACGAGCAGGAGAAGGGCCGCACCGTGGACACGCCGTACGGCCCGGTCGTCCACCTGGACCTGCGCCACCTCGGGGCGGGCAAGATCGACGACCGCATCCCGTTCGTCCGCGAGCTGTGCCGCAGCTACCAGAACCTCGACCCGGCCACCGACCTCATCCCGGTGCGCCCGGTCGTGCACTACATGATGGGCGGCGTCCACACCGACATCGACGGCGCCACCCCCGTCGCCGGGCTGTACGCGGCAGGGGAGACGGCCTGCGTCAGCATCAACGGGGCCAACCGGCTCGGCTCCAACTCCCTGCCCGAGATCCTCGTCTTCGGCCGGCGCGCGGGCGTCGCCGCCGCCGGGTTCGCCAGGTCGCACAGGAACGGCGAGCCGTCCTGCGTACGCGCTCAGGGGGAGGACGAACGGCGGCGGTTGGAACGCGCGCGCGGGGGCAGCGGGCACGGGGAGCGGATCGCCGACCTGCGCGAGCAGATGCAGCACGCGCTCGAAGGAGCGGCGGGCATCTACCGCACGGGTGACGCGCTGGCCAAGGCCGCCGACACGCTGGCCGAGCTGCGCGAGCGCGCCGAGGAGGCCCGCATCGACGACACGAGCACGACGTTCAACACCGAGCTGATCAACCTGCAGGAGCTGCACGCCATGCTGGAGGTCGCGCAGACGATCGTGGCCTGCGCGCTGAACAGGCGGGAGTCGCGCGGCGCGCACCAGCGCACCGACTTTCCCGCCAGGGACGACGAGGCGTTCCTGGCGCACTCGCTGGTGCACCGCGCCCCCGACGGAACGCCGTCCGTCGGCCTGCTCCCCGTGACGATCACCCGATGGCCCCCGGGAGAAAGGGTGTACGGCCGTGACTGAGGGGCGCGGCGAAGCAAGCCGCCCGCGGAGCGATTGAGGAGGGTGAAGGAACCGATGAGCGCGTCTGAACCCGGCGTGACTGATGCCGCGCAGACCAGGACGCTGCGGATGGAGGTGTCCCGGTACCGGCCGGGGGAGGACGACGAGCCGGTGCTCCAGGGATACGACGTGCCGCTCATGCCCGACTGGGCCGTGCTCGACGGGCTCAACTACATCAAGGACCAGCTCGACGGCAGCCTGTCCTACCGCTGGTCGTGCCGGATGGGCGTGTGCGGCTCGTGCGGTATGACCGTCAACGGCGAGCCCCGGCTGACCTGCGGCACCTTCCTCACCGAGTACGGCGACGGCCCGGTGCGGATCGAGCCGCTGAAGGGGTTTCCCGTCATCAGGGACCTGGTCGTGGACATCGACGACTTCCTGGCCAAGCTGTCGTCGGTGCGGCCCTGGCTGGTCAGGGAGGGCGAGGACCTGCCGCTGACCACCGAGTACGCCCAGACGCCCGAGCAGCTGGAGGCGTACAAGCAGTACAGCATGTGCATCAACTGCCTGCTGTGCTACTCGGCCTGCCCGGTCTACGTGCTCGAACCCGACTTCCTCGGCCCGGCCGCCATCGCCCTCGCCCAGCGCTACAACCTCGACTCTCGCGACATGGGCGACCGGTTCGACGTGCTCAACCTGGAGGACGCCGTGTGGGGCTGCACGTTCGTCGGCGAATGCACCCAGGTCTGCCCGAAGCACGTGGATCCGGCCGAGGCCATCCAGCGGTACAAGCTGACCGCCGCCCTGCGTTCGGTGCTGCCGTGGAGCAGGCGATGACCTCCAGGGAGAAGGTGACCCCGAGCGCCGCCGTACGCACCACCTCGGCCGCCTACCGGCCGCGGACCGACCGGCTGTGGTTCGCCCGCAGCCGCCGCTACACCTTCTTCGTGCTGCGCGAGCTGACCAGCGTCTTCGTGGCGTGGGCGATCGTCTACACGCTGATGCTCGTGGACGCGGTGCTCGGCGGGTCGCTGCGGGACTTCGCCGCGCTGGCCTCCCGGCCCTGGATGATCGCGCTCAACGTCGTCGCCCTGGCCGCGACCGCCTTCCACGCGATCACGTTCCTCAACCTGGCGCCCAAGGCGACCGTGGTCCGGCTGGACGGCTGGCGGGTGCCCGCCTGGATGATCCAGGGCGGCAACCATTCGGCCTGGCTGCTGATCTCCGTGCTGATCGCCTATTTCATCCTGAGGTCGCCATGAAGCGCACGCCCGAGCCGTATCTGTGGTTGTTGTTCAGCGGCGGGGGCGTGGTGGCGGCGCTCGTGCTGCCGGTGCTGGTGCTGCTGTTCGGGGTGCTCATGCCGCTCGGCGTCGTCGACTGGCCCGCCGTCGATCATTTGCGCGCGCTGCTGGACGGCGTGGTCGTACGGGCCGCGCTGCTCGTGGTCGTGACGCTGTGTCTTTTTCACGCGGCCCACCGCATTCGTTTCACCAGTGAAGAGCTGTTCGGCATCGCGAAGTTCGATCGGGCACTGGCGGTGATCTGCTACGGGGCGGCGCTGGCGGGCGTGGCCGCTGCCCTTTGGGTGATGGCCTGATGTCGTAGTTTGATCACGTTTCAACAATTCCCTTTACGACCCGTTTAGTCACCCTCTAACGTCCGGCATTGCACACCCTATGGCCATGCGCCCGGCGACCCCGGGCAGAAAGGGTTCCTGGTGCCACGTACAAAGCGCCTGTTAGCAACGCTTCCCGCGGTCGCCCTTCTCGGCGCCGCCCTGACCGTTCCCTCCGCGCAAGCGTCGTCGGTGGCGGTTTACGAGCCCGCAGCCTCGGACTTCTACATCAACTACGCTCCGCCGAGGGTCGCGGAAGACCCGAAGGAGCCCAAGCTCGAAGATCCGAAGGCGCGCTCGCTCACCCCGGCGCAGAAGTTCGACAGGAAGTTCAGCAGCGGTAACCCCGCGGCCGGCCGCATTCTCGCCGCGCGCGAGAAGGAGGCCATGAGAACCGGCCGAAACCCCGCTGAATGGATCTTCAAGAAGTCCAAGCAGACCCGTACGGCCAAGCTCCTGACGCTCCTCGTCGAGTTCAACGAGCAGGCCGACGACGACTTCTCCGGATTCAACCGGCTGCGCTCGGTCGGCAGCGCCCCCGACGACTGCGTCGTCGAGCCGCCGGGAACGCTCCTGAACGGCCCCCTGCACAACAACATCCCCGACCCGGCCACGCTGCCGCACAAGGACAACAACTCCTTCTGGGTCAAGGACTTCAGCACCGAGCACTTCAACAAGATGCTCTACACGGACAAGGGCATCACCGAGCGGGTGCGCCCCGACCTGAAGGACCCCCGCGACGGCAAGCCCGGCATCGACATCTCCGGCTTCACGATGAAGAAGATGTACGAGGAGATGTCGAAGGGCGCCTACTCCGTCACCGGCGAGGCGGTCGGCTGGGTCAAGGTCCCCCACTCCGAGGCCTGGTACGGCGCCGCGGCCTGCGGCGGCGCTCCGCAGGACATGTCCGGTCACCCCGACAACGACCTCGGCGCCCAGCAGCTCCCGATCGACTCGGTGAACGCGCTCGTCCAGGCCCAGCCGGACTTCCCCTGGGCCGACTACGACGTGGAGGACGTCTCCGACGCCGACGGCGACGGCGACTTCCAGGAGCCCGACGGCGTCATCGACCACCTGGTGCTGGTGCACGCCGGCAAGGACAAGTCGTCCGACGGCGGCGCCGAGGGCACCTACGCCATCTGGGCGCACTCCAGCGCGGTCGCCGGCGGCTACACCGTCCCCGGCACCGACAAGAAGATCTCCAACTACATCGTGCAGCCCGAGGACTCGGGCGTCGGCGTCTTCGCCCACGAGTACGGCCACGACCTCGGCCTGCCCGACCTGTACGACACCTCGGGAGCGGGCAGCTCGGCCGTGGACTTCTGGGACCTGATGTCCAGCGGCTCCCACTCCGGCCCGATCTTCCAGTCGATGCCCACCCACATGGGCCTGTGGGACAAGTGGGTGCTCGGCTGGGCGAACCCGAAGGTGTTCGACCCCGGTGACCGCTCCAAGCTCGTCACCGTCGGCCAGACCTCCCGCACGCCCAAGCTGACCGAGGACGGCGTCCGGGTCAACCTCGCCTCCGCGCCGCTGAAGATGATCGAGCCGCACAGCGGATCGAACGCCTGGTGGACCGGCCTGGACCAGGAGTGGGCCAACATCGGCCTCACCCGCGACGTGCCCGTCCCCGAGGGCGCCGACGTGCGGTTCTGGATGTGGAACAACTACGAGATCGAGTCCGACTGGGACTTCGGCTTCGTCGAGGTCTCCACCGACGGCGGCGCGACGTGGACCCAGCAGAAGGTCTTCGACGAGGCCGGCAACGAGATCACCACGCCCGACGACTACCCGGACCCGAACAAGAACCTCGCCACGTTCGGCAACAAGAAGTACGGCATCACCGGCAACACCGACGGCTGGCGGCACGACTACGTCAACCTGACGCCGTTCGCCGGGCAGACGATCAAGCTGCGGCTGACGTACAACACCGACGCGGCCTTCATGCCGCGCGGGTGGCACGCCGACGACTTCGAGCTCACCAACGACGGCACGTCCGTGTGGAGCGACGACGTCGAGGGCGGGGACAACGGCTGGCACGCCACGGGCGGCACGTTCACCAACACGAGCGGCCAGGGCTGGACCCGCAACAACGGCGAGCGCGAGGTCTCCCGCTTCTACCTGGCGGAGTGGCGCAACTTCGACGGGTTCGACAAGGGCCTGCAGTACACCTACGACACCGACTACTCCCGTGACGGGGCGTGGAAAGTGCAGAAGATCAAGTACAACGCGCCCGGCCTGCTCGTCTGGTACCGCGACTCCACCTACGTCAACAACCACGTGACCGCCGACATCACGGGCCCGCCGAGCCTCGGCCCGAAGGGCAGCCTGCTGGTCGTGGACTCCCACTACGAGCCGTTGCGCCGCACGGGCACCGCGGCCGAGAAGGACCCGACGCTCAACAAGAACCTCCCGGGCCGCGCCCAGACCTCGAACGCCGCGTTCGGGTTCCGCAAGACGTACCCGTTCAAGGAGTGCCTGGAGGCGGCGGACGAGCCGTTCAGCGAGTACTGCACGGACTTCAAGGCGCAGAAGGGCGTCAAGACCTTCACCGACGCGAAGACCTGGTACCCGGGCATCGAGCTGATCGACAACGGGCTGTACTACCGCGACTTCGACGCCTCCGCGGTCGTGCCGTCGAAGGGCGACCAGGCGTACACCACGCGCGTGGTGCACCAGGACGGCACCCCCGCCACCGAGCTGTACGGCCAGGTGGCCGCGGGCTCGGTGCTCGGCACCGGCAACCCCGGTGACGAGGGCAAGGCGCTGGGCGTGCAGTTCCAGCTGCTCACCCCGCTGCCGGGCAACCTGGGCGCCATCGTCCGGGTGGTCCCGCCGAAGAAGTGACGTGTGGGGCCGGCCGTCCCCAGTGGCCGGCCCCACGCCCCGCGCCTCCGGCCGGCCCGCGTCCAGCGGGCGGCCGAAGGTAGCGGTTCGTGCGCATACGATTGATGACCATGACCGAACTGCGCACCAAGGACGAGCACACCGAGGCGATCCGGAGAGATCGCCGGGTGGCGGTCGTGGTGAACACTCGCTCGCGCCGCGGCCGGCGGCACTATTTCGAGGTGATCGAGCAGATCCACAACCTCGGGTTCGAGCCGCTGGCGGAGCTGTCGGTCTACAACCCCAAGCGGCTGCGCGAGCTGCTCGACACCGCCCTGGCCACCGAGCCTGACCTGCTCATCGTGGGCGGCGGCGACGGCACGCTCTCCTCGGCGGTGCGGCACGTGGCCCACCGCGACGTGGCGCTCGGCGTGCTGCCACTGGGCACCACCAACAACTTCGCCCGCAGCCTCGGCCTCCCCCTCGACCTGGCCGGGGCGATCAAGGTGTTCGACACCGGCAAGGTGGCCGACATCGATCTCGGCCTGGCCGACGACCGGCCGTTCGCCAACCTGGCCAGCTTCGGGGTGTCGGTCGAGGTGGCGGGCAAGGTCAAGCCGTGGCTCAAGCGCATCGTGGGGCGTCCCGCCTATCCGCTGACGGCGCTGACGATCCTGCCGGGCCACACGCCGTTCCGCGCCTTCATCACCGTCGAGGGGCAGCGCCATGAGCTCCTCACCCACCAGCTCAACATCGCCAACGGCCGCTTCCACGGCGGCTGGCAGGTCGCCAGGGACATCAGCATCGACAACGGCATGCTGGTGGCCTACCAGCTCGGGTCGGGCAAGAAGCTGCGGCTGCTCGGCGAGACCCTGCTCAGGGCGACCACCGGGCGCTGGCGCAGCCTCGCAGGGGGTCCGTTCGTGACGGGCCGCGAGATGCTCCTGGAGACCGATCCGCCGATGGCCGCCGACGTCGACGGCGAGGTGCGGCTGCGCACGCCCATCAGGCTGCGGGTGGTCCCCAACGGGGTGCGCGTCATGGTGCCGTCCTCGTTCGAGGACAACTGAGCCGCCACCCGACCACGCCGCCCTGGCTTCAGGCGTCGCCCAGGCGCCGGTAGGCCGGCTCCAGCGGGCCCGCCAGGCCGGCGGGCGGCGGGAAGACGCGCAGGAGGAGGTCGGGGGCGGCGGCGGACGGGCGCCGCTCGGGGCGGTGGGCCGTCGCACCGGGCGCGTAGAAGTCGGCCAGGCGGTCGGCGAACGGCACGTCGTCCACGCGCAGCGCGTCCGCCGTGGCGTCCGCGGCGTCGTCCGCCAGAGAGCCGAGCAGCTGCTCGCGGGTGCGCCCGCGCCAGGCCAGCACCAGGAACGGGTCGTCGTCGAACGACTCGGCCAGCAGATAGAGCACCGCCGACAGGTGCTTGCACGGGAAACCCCAGTCGGGGCACGAGCAGTCCATGTCGAGGTCACGCGGGAACAGGTCGATCCCGAGCGCGGCGAACACCTCCTCGATCTCGGCCGGCATCTCCCCGGCCAGCAGCTTGGCCCGGTGCACGGCCTGCGCCGCGATCGACTCCTCCACGGCGGCCCAGCGCGACTCGCCGTACGCCTCGATCCTGATCACGACGTCGTACGGGTCGCGCCGCGAGCCCTGCACGGCGGCCCGCGCCTCCCCGGCCGCCAGGTCGATCGACAGGACCTGGCCCTGCCGGGCGTAGGCGCGGCCGCGCGAGAGCCGTCCCTTGTCGCAGACGCGCTCCAGGATGTCGATGAACCGCCGCGACCACCACGTGGAGCCGATGCTGCCCCGCCGCGTGCGGGCCTTGATGCCGCCCTCGACCCTGATCGGCCGGGCGCCGTCGTACCAGTCCTCGAACCGGGCCACGCTCAGCCCACCCCCTCCGCCGTCAGCCGGAACACCTCGCGCAGCTCGTCGGTGGACAGGTCGGTGAGCCAGTCCTCGCCGGCCCCGACCACCCGCTCGGCCAGGGCCTTCTTGCGCTCGATCATCTGGTCGACGCGTTCTTCGAGGGTGCCCCCGCAGATGAGCTTGCGCACCTGTACGTTCCTGCGCTGCCCGATGCGGAACGCGCGGTCGGTGGCCTGGTCCTCGACGGCCGGGTTCCACCAGCGGTCGACGTGGACGACGTGGTTGGCGGCGGTGAGGTTGAGGCCGACGCCGGCCGCCTTGAGCGAGAGCACGAACAACATCGGCTCGTCGTCGTTCTGGAACCGGTCGACCAGGCGGTCGCGGGTCTTCTTCGGCAGCCCGCCGTGCAGCCAGAGGACGGTCGTGCCGAGCCGCTGGGCCAGGTACGGCTGGAGCATGGTGCCGAACTCCGCGTACTGCGTGAAAAGCAGTGCCTTTTCGCCTTCTGCCAGGATTTCTTCGGACAACTGCTCCAACCGGGCCAGCTTGCCCGACCTGCCCGACAGGCGGGAACCGTCTTTGAGCAGGTGGGCCGGATGGTTGCAGACCTGCTTGAGCCTGGCCATGGCCGACAACACCAGGCCGCGCCGCTCGATGCCCTCGCTGTCGTCGATCCTGGCCAGCATGTCGTCGACGACCGCCTGGTAGAGCGTGGCCTGTTCTGTGGTGAGCGGGCACCACTCCTTGATCTCCAGCTTTTCCGGCAGATCCGAAATGATGGATTTATCGGTTTTGAGGCGGCGGAGGATGAACGGGCCCGTCGCCCGCCTGAGCGCCCTGGCCGCCTGCTCGTCCTGCCGCGCCTCGATGGGCTCCTGGAACCTCGTCCTGAACCGCGTACGCGGCCCCAGCAGGCCCGGGTTGGCGAACTCCATGATCGACCAGAGCTCGGCCAGATGGTTCTCGACCGGGGTGCCCGTCAGCGCCAGCCGGGTGCCCGTGGGAATCGACCGTACGGCCTGAGCCTGCAACGTCCCGCTGTTCTTGATCGCCTGCGCCTCGTCGCACACGACCCTGCGCCATTCGTGCCGCCGGAGCGTCTCCAGGTCGCGCTGGGCGGTGCCGTACGTGGTGATCACCAGGTCGGCGTGCTCGATCTCCGCGGGGTCGCGGCCGCTGCCGTGGTGCACGTGGACGCGCAGCCCGGGCGCGAACCTGGCCGCCTCCCGCTGCCAGTTGCCGACCAGCGACATCGGGCACACCAGCAGCGTCGGGGCAGCGGCCCGCTCGTGCACGAGCAGGGCCAGCGTGGTGATCGTCTTGCCCAGCCCCATGTCGTCGGCCAGCACGCCGCCCAGGCCCAGCTCCGACAGGAAGCTCAGCCAGGCCAGGCCCCGCTCCTGGTAGGGCCTGAGGGTGGCGTCCAGTCCCGCCGGCGTGGCCAGCGGCGTCAGCCGGCGCTCGGCCTGCCCGGACAGCAGGTCGCCGAGCACGCCGTCGGCGTCGACCTCCAGCAGCGGCAGCTCGTCGTCATCGGCCTGGACGACGTGACGCAGCAGGTCGGCGGCGCTCGCCTCGCCCGTACGGGCGCCCTCGACGGCCTTGAGCGCGGCCTTGAGCTGCCGGTCGTCCAGCTCCACCCACTGGCCGCGCACCCGGACCAGCGGCACCTTGAGCCGGGCCAGCTCGGCCAGCTCCGCCTCGCTGATCGTCTCTTCGCCCACCGCCAGGTCGATGCGGAAGTCGACCAGCTCCCGCATCCCGAACCCCTGGGCCGCGGCCGCCTTCTGCGCCTTGGTCCTCGTGGTGAGCTTCAGCCCCAGCTTCGTACGCCCCGCCCAGCGCGGCAACTGCACGCCGAACCCGGCCGCCTGCAACAGCGGCGCCGCCTGCCTGAGGAACCCGAACGCGCCCGCGGTGTCCAGGGCCAGCTCGCTCGGCTGGGGGACGCGCAGGGCGCGGTCCAGCTCGGGATAGAGCCTGACCGCCCGCCCCAGCCCGGCCAGCAGCTCCCGTTGCGGTTTCCCCGGGAACCCGGCCGGGCCGCCCTCGCTCCACACCCTGGCGGCGGGAACGTACAGGCTGGGGTCGTCGGCGGCCTGCAACGCCAGCTCGACCCGCCATCCATCGGTCCTGTCATCAGCGGCGGAGTGGGCACTGGCGTCGGCGGAGGTGCCGGCGGGCTCCAGGAGGCGGAAGCACACGCGCGCCGCGCCCTCGGCCGTCGTCACCGCGTCGTGCCACTTCTCAAGCTCTTGCCGCAGCTCGGGCACGTCGGGACAGGCCGGGTCGTCGCCGGTCAGCGCGGCCAGCCAGCGCTCGCGCGGCCCTGCGGTGAGGGACCCGGCGGTGGAGGGTCCCGTGGTGAGGGGCCCTGTGGTGAGGGGCCCTGTGGTGAGGGGCCCTGTGGTGAAGGGCTCGGCCAGGGTCTGCCTGACCAGCGCGTCGGTGAACGTCTCGAGCGCCTCGCGCAGGACGTCCGCGGAGGGACGTTCGGTTCGGGAGGTGCGGCAGGCGGGCGGCATCGCCAGCGCCAGCTCCCGGAAGTATCCGGCATCCACCCCCGTCAACACCGGCCACCACACCGCCCGAGCCGTGCCATGAGCAGGGATGAGCCTGGGGATGACCCGGCCCCGGCGTACCAGGTCGCGGGCGAAGGCGGCGACGGCGGCCCAGTGGCGCAGGGTCGCGGTGCCCGCGTGCCCGTCCAGCATGGGCAGGGCCACGGCGGCGGGTGGCACCACGGCGGGAACCTGCCAGAGCCGCAGCCGTGGCCGGGTCACCTCCGCCAGCCGCCCGGTCTCCGGCGAGGGCAGGGGCTCCTTGGCCGAGCCGGGCAGGAGCAGCTCCAGCGTCCGCGACGGCGGGTCGTCGAGGCCGAGGGCGGCGGCGACCACGGACCCGGAAGCGGCGTGCGGGTGCGGGCGTGCCCCCGCACCCCGGCCCGCGCCTGCGCCCCGGCCCGTGCGCCCGTCCGCGCCCGCGCCTGCGCCCCGGCCCGTGCGCCCGTCCGCGCCCGCGCCTGCGCCCCGGCTCGTGCGCCCGTCCTGGGGCGTTGGCTCGCCCTGGCTCGTGCGGCTGTCCTGGCCGGTGGGCCCCTCGTGGCTCGTGGGCGCGGGTCGGAGTGGGGAGGACTCGTCGGCGTCCGTGATCTCGGCCCAGAAGGCGAGCCCGTCGCCGGCCCAAACTCCGTGTACCCGCACCCTGGCAGGTTACCGCCGCCGTGGGGCCTCCGCCCGCATCGCGGCACCCGCCACGGAAGCCGCGCTCGTCGATCTCGTACGCGGCCCCGGCCCGCGCGGCATGACGCGCGCCCGGCCGCGTGGACGCGGCCGGGCGCGCGTAGCATGGAGGTATGGACCCTCCCGGATCGTGGTGCGAGCGTCCCAAGCCGCAGGCTCCCTCGTGCGAGCTCCCGTCCCCGTGGAGCAAGCCGAAGCAGCCGGGCAACTGGTGCGAGGCCGACAGGAACGACCCCGTGGTGTCCGTCCTGCGCTTCGTCCTCAAGGCCGCCAGGCGGTAGTCCCGCGCGCCATCAGCGGGTGATAGAAGGCCGGTTGTCTGGGTAGTCGCCTTCCGCAGCGGAGGAGGCGATCGTCGTGAACGACACCCACAAGCTGGTCAACGACCTCTCCGAGCAGGTCTCCCGACTGGTCAAGGACGAACTGCGCCTGGCCAGGATCGAGCTTCAAGAAAAGGGCAGGCACGCGGGGTTCGGCGCGGGGCTGGTCGGCGCGGCGGGCGTGACCGCGCTGTTCGGCGCCGGTGCCCTCGTGGCCGCTGTCATCATGCTGCTCGCCCTGGTCCTGCCCGGCTGGGTGGCCGCCGCGATCGTCGCGGTGGTCCTGTTCGTCGTCGCCGCCGTACTCGGGCTGACCGGCAGGAAACAGGTGAAACGAGCCACCCCGCCGGTCCCGAGGGAAACCTTCGCGAGCGTCAGGGCCGACATCGACATGGTCAAGGAGAAGGCGCGACGATGAGCGAGACCGATCCCGGATACACCGGGGAGCAGCACGCAGGAGACGTCGGCGCGCACAGAGCGACGGTGGGCACGTCGACGGAGCGCGAGTCCATCAATGTCCCCCCGACGAGAGCGGGCGCGGCGGAGAACGCGAGGCAGGCCGAGGCCGCCCGCGAGGAACACGAGACCTTCATCCCCGAATCTCCCATCGCCGACGAGCGGACCGAGGCCACGGAAAGCCGGCGGACGGAGGAGGAGTCGCTGAAGGGGGAGAGCGGGGCGGACGGTGAGGAAGGGGACGACGTGCGTAAGGACATCCAGAAGACCCGGAGAGATCTGGGCGAAACCGTCAGCGCGCTGGCGGGCAAGGCCGACGTGAGGTCCAGGGCGAGCCATGCCGCGCAGGCGGCCAGGGGCAAGGCGGGCCATGCGGCGGAGACGGCCAGGGACAGGGCCGGTCACGCGGCCGAGACGGCCAGGGGCAAGGTGGGTCACGCCGCGGAGACGGCCAAGGGGAGGGCCGGTCACGTGGCGGAGACGGCCAAGGGGCGGGCGGCCGGCGCGGCCGCGACGGTCAGGGGCAAGGCGTCGGACGTGGCGGGGAAGGTTCGCGGGAGCGCTCCTGAGGCCAGGGACGTCGCCACGCAGGCGAGGAAGCGGCCCGTGCTGCTCGTCACCGCCATCGGCGCCGTGATCGGCTTCATGGTGCGCCGGATGATGATGAGGCGGCGCGCGCGGAGGCAGGCGGCCCGGCCCTGGTCGATGATGAGGCGGCGCGCGCAGAACGAAACGGCCAGGCTCCGGTTGACGACGAGGCGGCGCGCGCAGAAGAACCGGGCGTCCCTGCCCCGGTGGGGCAGGAAGGCGTGACCTTCAGGGTGCGGGAGGGAGCAGGGCCCGGCGCAGGACGGTGAGCGTGGTCGCGACGGTCTAGGCTCCAGATCATGTTGCGTCCTGGAAGCTGGTCCAGGCCTGCGGGTGAAAGTCCCGTCCGGGTAAGCATCGGAGCGCCCGGTAGCAGGCCCCGGTTCGTCGTGGAGACATGGCGGGCTGAGCGGGGTGTCAAGAGC
>NZ_JBDPMJ010000050.1:0-37074 GCF_039880665.1 Nonomuraea sp. B5E05 | reverse complement strand
ACAGGCCGCGACCCCGCGCGCGGCGGCTTCGCCATGTTCAAAAACGCGCCCTCACCTGCGAATCCGACCATCGTCGAGGAATTAGACCGCAAAATGATCAGGTCGAATCACGTCGTGGATCCAGGCTCAGGCGCGGGGCCGGCGGCGGCATGCCAGGCTTTCCAGATCTCAGGGCGGAGTCTGCCGCGGTCGGCGACCGGGAGTCCTTGTTCACGTGCCCACGCGCGCACCTGCGATGTGGTCGGCTGCTGGTCGCTTGGCCGTGCGATCTTTGCTGGCGTCCTTGGCGGGAAAGGACGTGGGAGAGCGTCGGTGGTCGGTGGGCGCTTATCCGAGTCGGATGTTGTGGTGGTGAAGCCGAGGCGGGTGAGGGTGCGGCGTCGCTTGCCGTACATGCGCTCCAACTGCGGAACCTGTGCGTCCAGATAGTCATGCACCTCGACGTCGTGCTTGGCGGCGGCTTCTCGCATGATCCGGCCGACGTGCTGGATCACCTTCCCTTTTATTAAAAGTCGCAGTTCTCAATGCCGCCCACTATCGAATCGGGTCTCATTGTATCGCGCTGTCACGTATTGTCCGTTCTTGAAATGTCCAAGAATGCCGCCTGGTGTTATGCCGTATCAGGTGCCGACGACATCCAACGAGCAACCATGGCGCGGATAACACCCCTTGACCAGTCCCATTTTATGTCCGATTGACGATCTGTCACCCCGGATGGTCTGTGGTCCGGGAGGGTTTGACGCGGTTCCCAATGGACCTGTGATGATCGTTCGGAAATAAGTGAATCCGCGATGGGGCCGCCGCGGACAGCTCGACGACCACGTCACGGCGCCTGGCCGGCAGATTGGCCAGGCGCCGCTGGTATCGTCGACCGCTTGCTCGTTTCCCGATCCGTCCGGCTCCCGGGCACCGAGCACACAGCACGCGCTCGGCACCGGAGGCGGTGACGGCCGTACCGCGGATCCGCGGTCATGTCGAGACGACCGTTAGATGGCCGTGCGCGACCATTGCTGGTTGGTGCCGGTGTTGCACGGATACTGCTTGAGGATCACGCCGTCGGCGGTCGAGGCGGCCGGTACGTCCACGCATTTGCCGCTGTGCCGTGCCCGGAGCTGGAAGTAGCCGCCGTTGGCGACCATCTGGAACTGCTGGTTAGTGCCGCTGCCACAGGTGTACTGGATGAGCTCGGCACCGTCGGCGGTTGAAGCGCTCACCACATCGAGGCACTTTCCGCTGTGCTGGCTGACGATGCGCCAGTAGCCGCTGCCGGCGTCCTGGAACTGCCACTGCTGCCAGGCGTTGCCGTTGTAGGTGTACTGGCCGACACGCGCACCGTTGTCGGTGTTCGGTTGCTGGACGTCCATGGCCTTGCCGCTGTGGCGCACGTTGATCCGGTAGGTGGAGTCGCCGCCGATGGTGTCGCCCCAGGCATATCGGATCCGGTCAGCGCCGGAGGTGTTGCGGACGGTCAAGTTGAGATTGGTGCCGCTGCCGCTCAGGGCGTACATCGAGTACCAGTCGTAGCCGATGTTGCCCGGCTTGCCGCCGAGGGCGGGCCAGTAGGTGCCGCCCATGTGGTTGTCACGCATGACCTGGGCCATGGCGCGGATGTGGCGCACGAAGTTGTCGGTGCTGTTCGCGTCGCCGTAGTTGAGGCCGGTCGACATCGGCGCGCCGAACTCGGTGGCGACCGCGCGGGAGGCGCAGTTGCCCAGACGCGTCTGAATGTGGCTTCGGAAGGCGTCGTAGGTCATCGCGCTGTAGAAGAAGGCGTAGTGGTGGAAGGACAGCAGCGTCGAGTTGAAGCGGCTGTCGTTGCAGATGTCCCGCAAGTCCTGGCTGTAGCCGGTGCCGCCGATGAGCACCCGGTTCGCGGGAGCCGAGTAGTGGTAGTCCAGCCAGTTGGCGGCGATGTTGCGCCATTCGGCCGAGCTATAGCCGTGCGGCTCGTTCATCGGCTCGAAGTAGACGTTGCTGTTGGAGCCGTACGTGTTGGTCACGCTGGACCACATCGAGTTCCACGCCGCCAGGTTGGTGATACGGCCGCCGGAGGCGGCGCCGTCCTCCCAGTAGGCGAGGATGACCTTCCAGCCGCGGGCCGTGGCGGCGTCGATGGCTCCGCGGTAGGCGTTCCACCACGTGGTGTTGGCCACCGTGTGCGTGTTGATGGGCAGCCGGACGGTGTTGATCCCCATGGTGGAGGCCATGTCGTCGTAGAGGGCGTTGGCCTTGGCGCGTACTGTCGCGTTGCTGTCGGACTGGCTCAGGCCCTGCACGACAAGCGTGCCGGTGCTGAAGTTGTCACCCAGCACGGCCCAGTTCATGCCCCGGAATTGGCTGGTGGCGGCATTGGCCGGCGGCGTGGAGACCACGAGGCTCGCCGCCGCGGCGAGCGCGGCCGCCACCAGGGCGACCAGCAACCGGCGTAACGAACGGGTGCTCCGCGATGGTCCTGATGTCAGAGTCATGAATGTCCAATCACTAGACGGATCCGCGGTCATGTCGAGGCGACCGTTAGATGGCCTTCCGCGACCATTGCTGGTTGGTGCCGGTGTTGCACGGATACTGCTTGAGGATCACGCCGTCGGCGGTCGAGGCGGCCGGTACGTCCACGCATTTGCCGCTGTGCCGTGCCCGGAGCTGGAAGTAGCCGCTGCCGGCGTCCTGGAACTGCCACTGCTGCCAGGCGTTGCCGTTGTAGGTGTACTGGCCGACACGCGCACCGTTGTCGGTGTTCGGTTGTTGAACGTCCATGGCCTTGCCACTGTGACGCACGTTGATCCGGTAGACCGTCGGGGACGAAGCGTTGGAGTCGCCGGAGGGACATTCGATCGTGGTCCCGGTCCTGACCGGCACGCCGAGGTTGGGCGACCCGTCCGAGTTGAAGCTGATCTTCTGAGCCCGCGTGGTGCGCGTGGTGCCGCAGCGCTGGCCGGCCCGCCGCGGCAAGGCTGAGCAGCCGCCGCGCCGTTGCCAGGCTCTTTCGTAAGAACATCGGGGTTCCTTTTCGGGGGAACTGCGCGGTCTTCGCAGGGAATTGTTAGCGCTAACATTTCACAGCACAAAAAGCCGAGTCGTGCATGAGTGTTATTGCCTTCATCGCCCGCGTCAAGAAGTGGTAATCCAGGAATCGTCATGTTAACGTTCGCGCAAATTTGTGAACCCCGTCACCCGGTAACCCTCTGCGACAGAGCCTGCACCATCCGTCCCGCGCTTCACCGCCCAGGAGGCCATCCGTGAACAGACAGCCGAAGGTCAGACGCTGGCTGGCCGAATTAAGTCTCGTGGCGCTCGCTGCCGCCGGCACCGCGGTGGCCGTCGCACCACCCGCACAGGCCGCCCCCGGCTACGTCTACACCACGTTCAAGGGAGACGCCGCCGCCGACCAGGAGCTCTGGGTCTACTCATCGAGCAACGGCACGAACTTCAGCGTGCTGGCCGACACCGACTACCGCGGCCCGACCGGCGTACTGCGCGACCCCAGCATCATCCAGCACAACGGGCTCTACTACATCGCCCACACCGTCCAGTCCTGGACCACGAACTCCACCCACTTCAACATCGCCTCCAGCCCCGACCTGATCAACTGGACGCACGTCACCAGCGTCAACTCCGGCGTCGCCAACACCCGATTCACCTGGGCCCCCGAGTTCTACGTCGAGGGCAGCACCGTGGGGCTCATCGTGAGCATCGCCCAGACGACCTGCTCCAACTGTTTCCGGCCCTACATCTTCACCGCCCAGAACAGTGCGCTGACCTCCTGGAGCGGGCCAGTACAGATGGGCGGCCTCGGCTACAACTACATCGACACCTACGTGGTGAAGTCAGGCAGCACCTACCACGCCTTCACCAAGAACGAAACCTCCAAGTACATCGAGCACTGGACCAGCACGAGCCTCACCAGCGGCTGGAGCAACCAGGGCCAGCTGTGGAGCTCGGGCTACGAGGGGCCCGCCGTGCTGCGGATGAGTGACGGCTCCTGGCGCATCTGGATCGACAAGTACACCAACGGCGGCATCTGGACGGCCACCAGCTCCAACCTGAACTCTTGGTCTGGCCTCAGCCAGATCACCTGCCCCGGCTGCCGCCACGGAACGATCCTGCCGGTAGCCGATGTGCCCAGCTCGGCGCCGGTCTACCGGATCAACGTGCGTCACAGTGGCAAGGCCATGGACGTCCAGCAACCGAACACCGACAACGGTGCGCGTGTCGGCCAGTACACCTACAACGGCAACGCCTGGCAGCAGTGGCAGTTCCAGGACGCCGGCAGCGGCTACTGGCGCATCGTCAGCCAGCACAGCGGAAAGTGCCTCGATGTGGTGAGCGCTTCAACCGCCGACGGTGCCGAGCTCATCCAGTACACCTGTGGCAGCGGCACTAACCAGCAGTTCCAGATGGTCACCAACGGCGGCTACTTCCAACTCCGGGCACGGCACAGCGGCAAATGCGTGGACGTACCGGCCGCCTCGACCGCCGACGGCGTGATCCTCAAGCAGTATCCGTGCAACACCGGCACCAACCAGCAATGGAGCCGCACCCAGGTCTGAGCCCTGACCGGCAAGCCGAGCGCCCGGAACGGTCTCCCGCCCGGGAGTTCGACCGCTGATATTCGCTGTCGATGACGCGGTTGAATCGCCTCGCTCTGCGTGTGTCCGCGCTGGCGAGACGCAATTCGCGGATATCCGTGGGAGGTGCTCTGGGCGCCGAATGGCTGGTCCGGGTCACCTGGGATCATGTTTTGAGGGGCTCCGAATTTTCCGGACTCGACCCATATGAAACTATATCGCGCCGCGAGTTGGTTATCGAACCATTCCTCTAGCACTTCCGATGGCGGACGATATCCCAACCCGGAGCGAAGTCTCCGCCGGTTGTAGAACCCCTCGATAAACTTGATTAGCTCACGCTGCGCCAAGGAGAAGATGTTCGACGCGGTCGTCAGGGCCAAGGTCGACGAGATCTGCCATGCCGCCACCATCGACCCCCGCACGCTGCCCGAGTCGGTCGGCGTACTGTTCGACTGGTACCACGAGCATCCCGAGCTGATCCGGCTGCTGCTGTGGGAGACGCTGGAGTCGGGAGACGGCCCGGTCGAGGCGAACAGGCCCGCGGCGAGCAGTACCAAGGGCATGTGGACGGCATGGTGGCCACGGGGATGGGCGACGCGCCGACGGCCCAGGACTGGCTGTTCACCATTCTGGGGCTGGTGGCCTGAAACTTCGCGGTCCCGCAGCTACGCCGGCTCGTCCTGGACGAGCCCGATGCGGATCGGGCCATCGCCCGCCACCGCGCCGTGGTCGTGGACCTGGCCCGCGTGGTAGCCGAGCGAGCTGTGATCAGCCCGGTCGGCACAGTGAACGGTCGACCAACCGCACGGCCGCCCGATCCTGATCCTCCTGCTTGTCGTCGAAGCGCAGAGTGAAGACGGCTGCCACAGCGCTACGGGCGCCGTCACCGGTAACCCCGCTCTCCGACACCACTCCCAGGCTGGTGCCACCGTGGAACCAGATCCCGCCGTCACACCCCTCTGCGGGCCGCCATCCGATCCCCAGTCCGTACCGTGTACCGGGTGCGACGATCCAGCCCTTGGCCTCGACGGTCCGTTTCATCTCGGCCATTTCCGCAGGACCCAGCAGTCGCCCGCCGAGCAGGGCGCGCAGAAAGGTAGCCAGGTCCTGGGGGGTGCTGACGATCCCGCCGTCGGCCCCGCTGTTGGCGGCGAAGATCGAGGTGTCGGTCGGCCGGGTGCTCCCGGGCAGCCATGAGTAGGGCGTCGCGGTGGGCTGGGGAACGTAGGCGGATGTTCCCGGTGTGAAAGTGTGTCGCAGCCGGAGGGGTTGGATGACGCGTTCGTGGATCTCCTGAACCCAGGGCCGCCCGGTCACCTTCTCGATGATCAGGCCGACCAGCAGGTAGTTGGTGTTGGAGTATCCCCAGCGCGTCTCCTCCGCGGGATTCTTCGCGTTGGGCAGCCATCCGGGCGGCTTGCGTAGTCCCAGGTCCACCAACTGCAGGGGGGTGAAGGAGGTGAAGCGGTGCTTGCGGTAGCCGTTCGATGTGAGGTTCTGGACGAGGGGAAGCTCGGCCAGGTAATCGTTCAGGCCGCTGGTCTGCCGAAGGAGATTCTTGACGGTGATCCGCCTGCCGTCGTTTCCATGCCCTTTGACCAGGCCGGGCAGCCATTTCTCGACCGAGTCGCCGAGCCGGAGCCTGCCCTCGCCGACGAGTTGGAGGGCGACAGTGGCGGTGAAGGTCTTGGTGTCGCTGCCAATCCGGTAGTAGGCGTTCCACGGAACCGGCCGCCGGCTGTCCAGGTCGGCTACGCCGTACCTGGCCCGCTCGTGACCGTCCTGGGTCTGCGTCTCGGCCAGCACACCGCTGGCGCCCGTCGCCACGATGGCCCTGACGTCCTGTTTCAGGGTGTCGCTCGCGGTTGGTACGGCTCCCGCCACGAGGAGGGAGGTCACGACGACGGCAGCCGGCAGGTGGCCGATCATCCTTGCCTCTTCTGGCGTGCGCAGTCGAGGTCGGCGTGGGGTAGTGGTGCGCCGTTCAGGTAGTCGTTGACGATCTTCTCCGCGCAGCGGCTGGGGGTGTAGCCGTCGGCACGACGGGTGTAGACGCCGTGCGCCCGCAGGTCCACCGTGACCAGGCGGGAGCCCTCCAGCTTGCGGTGCAGCGCCATGCCCCCGGTATAGATCGTGTTGATGTCGCGCCGGGCCTGGAGCATCAGCACCGGCACCTTGTTGCCGATCCCGGTACCCGGCTCGCGTGGTGTGACCGGCCAGAAGGCGCAGGGGGTGATGGTGCCCGCCAGCGCCCCGAAAAGGGGCTGGGTGGCGCGGACGCGCTGGGTGTCACGCCAGTAGCGTTCTGTCTCGCGGGGCCAGCCGCCGGCGGGCCATCCGCCGTCTCCGCACAGGACGGCCAGCTGCCCGGCCATCCACCGATCGACCACGGGCCCCTTCATCGCGAACCTCTCCAGCAGCCCGGCGAGCGCGGGATCGGGGGTGACCTTCTCGCCCGCGGCGGCCTTGACCAGATCGCGTACCGACCTGGCCAGGGCGGCGTTGTCATCCTGCTGTTGCAGGAGCTGTGACAGCAGGAACGGCAGCTGGTAGCCGTCGACGGTGCTCGCGCCGACGCGGACGGGTTCACGGGTGACGCGGGCGAGCAGCCGGGTCACCGTCGCGCGTACCTGCGCGCTGGTGCGGCCCAGGTGATAGCGGGCCGAGCGCCGCGCGGCCCACGCTGCCCACTCGTCGAAGCCCGCCTCGCTGGGCGCGCCGGTGCGCTGGAACAGCTCGTACTGTGTGGCGGCCGGGTCGGTCGAGCTGTCGAGGACCATGCGGCCGACCCGGCGCGGGAAGAGCTGGGTGTAGACGGCGCCGAGGTCGGCT
Source organism: Nonomuraea sp. B5E05 (assembly GCF_039880665.1). NCBI lineage: Bacteria > Bacillati > Actinomycetota > Actinomycetes > Streptosporangiales > Streptosporangiaceae > Nonomuraea > Nonomuraea sp. B5E05. Next base: position 29,677 of record NZ_JBDPMJ010000050.1, on the reverse strand, counting down.
CCATATGAGACGCCGTAGTAGGACAGGACAGGTTCGCCGAGCGCGGCCCTGATCATGTCCATGTCACGGGCGACGTTGCGGGTGGAGGCGTGGGGCAGCAGCCGGGCGTTGTCGCCGTGGGAGCCGCACTGCCCTGCGATGCCGCGGGTGATCCGGACCATCTCCTCGAATCCGGCGCGCTCGTACCCGGGCGAACGCTGCCACACTCGACCGGGCCCGCAGGTGATGGGCGTGCTATCGCCGATGAAGCGCGGGTCAAACCCGATCAGGTCGTAGCCGGCCGCCACCTTCCTCATGGTCTGGCTCAGGCTCAGTGTGAACCCCAGCCCGGACCCGCCGGGTCCACCGGGGTTGGCCAGCAGGATGCCCTTCTTGTGGGCGGCGTCCGTGGCCCGCACCCGCGAGATCGAGATCTTGATGGTGCGGCCGGCGGGATCGGCGTAGTCGAGCGGTACGGTGACTTTCGCGCACTCGGCGCCGGCCTTGACGAGGGCCTCCTGCTCGGGTGGGCATGGACTCCACGCCAGAGGCCGGTGGGGCGGCGTCGAGGCCCCGGCCGGGCCCATCGACGCCATCAGGACGCACGCCAGCATCGTTCGGATCAGCATGGATCCTACGATCATGGCGCACCCCGGGTCGCCACATCTGCCATTCGGGAGATATCCGGAATGCGACTTCGTGGCAGAGTGAACACCTGTGAAAACCCGCCTGTTGATCGCCGACGACCAGGACATGGTTCGCAGGGGCATGCGCCGCATCCTGGAGAACCAAACGGACATGGAAGTGGTCGGCGAGGCGGCCGACGGCGTCACCGCGGTCGACCTGGCACGCACGCTCCGCCCCGACGTGGCGCTCGTCGACATCCGCATGCCCCGGATGAACGGGCTGGAGGTCACCCGGCTGCTCGCCCCCACCTCCACCCGGATCGTCGTGGTGACGACCTTCGACCTCGACGAGTACGTCTACCCGGCGTTGCGCCACGGAGCATCCGGCTTCCTGCTCAAGCGATCGGGCCCCACTTTGCTGGTGGAGGCGGTCAGAGCGGCCGTAGCCGGCGACAGCCTCATCAGTCCTTCCATCACGGTCCGGTTGTTGAGGCACCTGACGCCCGCCGCCGCCCGGCCTTCCGCCGAGCCCTTGACCAGGAGGGAGATGGAGATCGCCGGATGGGTGGCGGCCGGCCGGACCAATGCCGACATCGCCGCCGAATTGTTCATCTCGCCAGGCACGGTCAAGACTCACATGGCCAGCATCCAGCGGAAGCTGGGCGTGCGTAATCGGGTCGGCATCGCCGTACGGGCCTGGGAGATGGGCTTCGCGCACGGACAAGAGGTAGCCCGTGATCCCTATGCGTAGGCTACGCGTGACGGCGGCTGGCGTCGCCGTCGCGATGGTGGCTCCGATGGTCCTCGTGTCGCCGGATGTGCTCGTGATCGCGTTCTCGGCTGCGGCCGTCGTAGCTGCCGCCCTCCTGTCGTTGCCCGCCGGGCGGGTGCCGCTCCCGGGGGTGGTCGCCGCCGTATCGGTGCTCTCGATACTCGCCGGTCTTCTCTACCGGGGGCCGCCCGACTCCGTGGGGGTGTGGGGGATCGCCGAGTTGGCGGGCCTGGCCGTGTTCGCGGGTCGGGCAGCGCGGTGGCTGCCCACCCGGCAGATGGTCCTGTCCGAGGCGGTGATCGCGGTCGCAGTGGCGGGGCTGTCGCTGCGGGCCACGCTCCGGATCGCCACACCGAACTGGCAGGAGTCGCTCACCGGGGCGCTGGTGTACGCCTTCCCCCTGGCCTGCGCGATCGGCGTCGGACTCTACCTTCGGTCGTTGGACGAGCGAAGGGTCGCCGCCGTGGTGCGGGCGCGCCGCACCCAACGGCTCGATGTGGCGCGCGACCTGCATGACTTCGTCGCCCACGAGGTAACCGGCATCGTGCTGGAAGCGCAGGCAGCGCAACTCGGTGACCACAACCCTGACCACGCGAGGGATCTGTATCGCCGCATCGAGGAGTCCGGGCTGCGGGCCCTGACGTCGATGGACCACACGCTGCGCATGCTGCGCGAGCCCGGGGAACGCGAGCAGGAACCGCGGCCGACCAGGTTGTACGGCCTGCATGATCTACCCGATCTCCTCGACCGGTTCACAGCCACCGGGCCGGCCCGCGCCGAGCTGTGCCTGGACCACGGTCTGGACGCGACGCTCTCCCGTGAGGCCGGCACCACGATCTACCACGTGGTCCTGGAGGCCCTGACCAACGTCCGCCGCCACGCCCGCACAGCCACCCGGGTCACCGTCTCCGTCAGGGCCACGCCCGGCCCCAAGGCGGCGGTGTCGATCATTGATAACGGCCGTGGGAGTGGTATCACGAGACGCGGCCGGCGCGCCGGTGGAACGGGGCTGGCCGCTCTGAGCGAGCGTGTGGAGGCTGTGGGCGGCGCCTTCACCGCCGGGCCTGAGGAGGACGGATGGCGAGTGGGCTGCATACTGCCGGTCGAGGTGAGCGCGCGGGAGCCGTAGGTGCGTAGCCACGCGGAGTCTTGCTGGCCTTGGCGGTTGCTTGCTTGGAGTTCGTGCAGATCGCGGGGGAGGAAGGTCACCGAGCGGCCCTCTGCGGAGCGGGTGCAGCGAGACCGATCGGCGCACGGGTCACACAGCCTGCGGTCGAACGTCACTACCAGGTAGGGGGCCTGGGCGGGAGGCTCGATCCCGTCTCCGCTGGTCTTGCCGGTGGGGGCAGGTGACCTGCCGTCGGTCGCGGTCGATGGTGAAGGCGTCCCGGGAGAATCCGGGTTGGGTGCGGTGCTGCCAGGAGTTGTTGAGGCGCAGCGGGCCGATCAGGGTGATGGTGCGGCGGGCGGCCTGGTGCATGCCGACGACGGAGGTGTAACCGGAGTCGACCAGGTGCTCGGCGGGAAGGAGTTTCCGCTGCTCCAGCCGGTCCATCGCTTGGTGAACCGGTCCGGGTTTCGTGGCGGCCTCCATCAAACCCGGCGCGGTTCACCCAGAGTTCCCAGGGCGGTCGCCTCAACTGGTGGGTGGCAGGTCGATGACGCCGAGGAGTTGCAGCAGCGCGAGTGAGGCGAGGACGGTCAGGACGGTCCAGGCGACGGGGTTGCCGAGATTGAGCGTCCATCGGCCGCCGAGGCGCTGGTGGACGAGGATCGCGGGGTCGTGGCGGTTGATGTAGAGGGTGCCGGCCAGGTGCCAGTGCCGGTCGTCGTCGCGCTGCACGTAGCCGGAGCCGGATTCCCCGGACAGGGACGGGAGGCGGTGGCCCGCCTCGCCGACCCGGACGCCGAAGACCAGGAAGGCGGCCGCGATGGCGGCCATGGGCGCCCAGGTCGCCGCCGTTGTCAGCGGCGAGGGCGCCAGGACGTCCCACTGCTGCAGGGCCAGCAGGAGCAGGGTCAGGTCGGCGCAGGCCGCACCGGCCAGCAGCAGCGTGGCAATGCCGTGCAGGTAGACGCGGTAGCGCCGGGCCGAGGTCACCGGGTGCTCGGCATCGGTCTCGGGTCTTGCGCGGATGAGGGCGGCCACCAGCAGCGGGACGAGGACGGTGATCGCGGTCTGGGACAGCACGGGGGCGAAAGCGGTGGCGGGAGTGGTGGCGATGCGGTGCTGGGCATCGATGCCGAGCCCGCGCAGGGTGGCCAGGGTGTCGGGCAGGCTGCCGTATCGCGCGAACCCGATGGCGGCGGTGCCGGCCAGCAGGGCGAGTGAGGGAATCAGCAGCCGCCACGGTGGCCGTACCGGATGGGTGCGCCAGGTGGTGTCGGCGGTGACGGCCTGGCGGGTGCCGGCGTACCAGTCGCCGTGCCGTTTGGCGGCGCGGATCGCGCGGTGCGCGGCCGTGTAGAGCGCGACGTCGGCGGCGCCCAGGAGCACGGCGGTGGCCGTGAGTACGTCGGGGGTGCCGCGCAGGACGACGGCGGGAGCCGATGTGAGGGCGGCCAGTACGCCGAGGGTCATCACTGCGCGGGAGTAGCGGCGGCGTTGCGCGGTGACGGCCGGGTCGGCCGTGCGGCCGGCCGGCACCCGTACACCGAAGGGCAGTGTGGGACGGGCCAGCACCGGCAGCGTCCAGGCGGCGACGGTGAGCAGCGCCACCTGAGCGAGGCAGGTGAGGACGAGCATGGTCATACGGATGGTTCCTTCGTGGTCCGCTGGTCGTGGAACGAGGTCAGGACGCCGCCGCAGCGCTGGATCAGCTCCTCGCCGGGCACGCCGTGCACGGTGGCCTCGGCGAGGAGGGTACGCAGCCGCCCTTGCCAGTCGTCGGCGTAGCCGGGGGCCGGGGGCCCGGAGCCGGGGTCGCGGCGGACCACGGCTCCGCTCTTGCGGTTGATGCGGATGATCCCCTCTTGCCGCAGCAGGTCATAGGCCTTGTTCGCGGTGTGGAAGTTGATCGCCAGGTCGGCGGCCAACTGCCGGGTGGAGGGCAAAGCCGATCCCTCCGTCAGCTCCCCGTCGGCGATGGCCTCCACCACCCGATCGCGGATCTGCTGGTAAATCGGCACCTCGCTGTCGAGGTCGAGCGTCAGAAGCACACCAAAACTCTATCTGATATAGATGAGCTATAACAGATAGAGGAGGAGCGCATCGGCTCTTCCCTCCTGCCGGCGTGTGCCGGCGTGTACGAAAGGAAAGACAGCGATGGCCTCAGTGACCCTCCACCGTGATGTTCTGATCGTCCGATTCGCCTTTTGGGAGCGGCCGTTCGCCCTACGCGGCCGGCTGGCCGTCCCGTTGGCCGCCGTACGCGACATCGCCGACATCGCCGACGTCGAGCAACCGCTACGGAAGACCCGAGGAGTGCGCCGCGCCGGCGTGCTCGTCACCGGGCTCCTCAAGATCGGGTCCTGGGGATTGACATCCGGAGTACGGCAGTTCGTCTGTGTGCGGCGCGGCGTGCCCGCCCTGCGCGTCGTCCTCGACGCCGGCACGTCAACGCTCAGGTACGACGAACTGCTGATCAGCACCCCTGACGCTGCCGAGGTGGCCGATGCCGTCCTGCGCGCCCGGTGACAACCCGAACCCCCCAGAAAGGATCATTACCATGCGGTCAACTCCCGACCGGCAGGTCGCCGATGCGCGCGAGGGCCTCAGCGGCTTTCGCCGGCGTGAGCTGACGGTCTTCCTGCTCCTGGCCTTCGCGATTCCGTGGCTGCTGTGGCTGTTGCGGCTGCTCACCGGCGTCGACCTCGTCGCGGGCGGCGGCATGGTCGGTGCCGGTCTGGCCACGTTCGTGGTCGTGCGCTGGATCCGCCGGCCCGGGAACATCTTGCGCGAGACCGCGATGGCGCCGCTGCGCCCGAAGGGGCGGCTGGTGCGCTTCTGCGTGATCGGGCTGGCCGCACCGCTGGTGCTGGGGTTCCTGGCCGTGGCGATCGGCGCGCTGGCGGGGGTGTATCCGGTGGACCTGGCGGGGTTTTCCGGGCTGCGCGAGGTCTACGCGCCGGAGACGGCCGGGCAAGATGGCGTGCCTGTCGGTACGATCCTGTCCGCCCTGGCCGTCAACCTCGGCCTGTCGGTGGTGATGCTGCCGCTGTTCTTCTGCGAGGAATGGGCCTGGCGTGGCTTCCTGCTGCCCCGGCTGCGGCCGCTCGGGCTGTGGACCGCGCTGCTGCTGGGCGGCCTGATCTGGGGGCTGTGGCACCTGCCCGGATACGTCGGCACCGGCACCGGCCACCGGCTGATCCCCTTCCTGGTCACCGCCGTGCTGTTCAACGTGCTGCTCGGCTGGCTGCGCCTGGCCTCCGGGCTCATCTGGCCCGGCGTGATCGCCCACGCCGTCAACAACACGCTGATCACCGGCTTCGTCAACGTCCTGTTCGCTACCAGCGACCTCGAGGCGCTGAACAATCCCTGGACGATCGGGCTCAGCGGGTGGCCGGGCTGGCTGGTCATGCTCGCGGTCATCGCCGTCCTCGCGGGCAGCGGCGCGTTCCGCCGCGCGGCCTCGCGCGAGCCGGTGCCGGCCCGCCCGACAGGGCGCGCCGGCCGGCTGCGGCGCCTCCTGGCGGGCGTCCTCGGTGTCGTGCTGGTGGCCGGCTTGACCGGTGCGGCCGTGGAGCAGTCACTCGCGCCCACCGACCCGCAGCGCCATACAGCCCCCGGACGCCTGGTCGACCTGGGCACGCACCGAATCCATCTACGCTGCCTGGGCTCCCAGGGCCCGACGATCGTCTTCGCCTCCGGATGGGGCGACTCCGCCACGACCTGGGCGGATCTTCAAGACACGCTCGCCGCCTCCGGACGGCGCTCCTGCGCCTACGACCGTGCCGGCTACGCCTGGAGCAGCCGGCCGCCGAGCGATCAGGACGTCACCACGCACGCCGGCGACCTGGCCGCGGTGCTGTCCCGCGCGGGCGAACCCGGACCGTTCATGCTCGTCGGGCACTCATGGGGTGGGCACGTCGCGCGCCTGTTTCACGCCCGATGGCCCGATAGCGTCGCCGGCATGGTGCTGCTCGACCCCGCCGACGAACACAGCACGAACGATCTCGCCACCCCGGCCACGATCCAGGCCAAGGTGTGGTCCGCGGTGGCCGCCGTGGGCCTGCTGCGCACGGGCGACTGGATGGTCGACCCGCGCGAACCCCGGCTCACCCGCGACAACGTCCCCGTGGTGTTCGGCCCCGCCACCTGGGAGGCCGCCGCCGCGGAAATGCGCGCCTACGACACCAGCACCCGAGCCGTCCGCGAACTGCCCCGAACCGCAGGAGCATGGAACTCGCTGCCCCTGGTCGTCATCAGCGCCCGCGGCGACCAGCAGACCCTCACCCACCACCGGCAGATCGCGGCCCTGTCAACACACGGACGCCACATCGTCGCACCCGTCGCCGACCACTACCTGCACCTCGCCGAACCAGCGCTGGTCCTCCACCACATCCGCCACATCGGAGATTGACGGAGGTATCACTCTAGGTGTGGAAATGATCACCAAACGTAGACGGAAGTCTGCAACGATCATTCACCATCTCGGGGGAGAACACGATCATGTCCACCCACGGGGGAGAACCGCGCTGGCCGGGGTGGGGCAAGACCAGCACGATGACGCATCGGCGCTGCTGGGGGCGGCTGCTCATCATGGCGGGGAAAGATCCCCCCATCGTGACGGCGAGACGCCGTTGCGGGACCTGCTCGGTGATCAGGTGCTGGAGCGCTCGCTCGACGGGGCCGGCGGGCTGCGCTGACCGGCGAGGGTTCGATGCTGGGCGAGCTGGTCAAGGCGGTGCTGGAACGCGCGCTGGAGGCCGATTGCGCCGCAGGTACAACGGCGGCCAGCGCCTTGGCTCCATGCTGTTCGGCGACTTCTTTGAAAGCTGCATGGCCGAGCACGAGCGGACCGGGGACATCCGCAAGACCACACTCAGGAGCTACCGCTCGCACTACAAGGAGCACCTGGAAGAGGTTCTCGCCCACGTTCGCATGGACCGGTTGTGGGTGTCGGTCTTGCAGAAGGTGTTCACTCGTATCGATGAGAAGAACGATGCGATCTTGCGGGCGCGAGCGTCGGAGGACCCGGCGGTGCGGGCCGCGGTTCGAGGTAAGAGGATCACCGGTCCGACGACGAAGCAGCGGATCCGGGCCACGCTGAGCAGCGTGCTGAGTGACGCCGTGCGGCAGGAGATCATCGGCGTCAACAATGCCGGTGCCGTCAAGCTGGACAAGGTGAAGCGGCCCAGGGCTCTGGTGTGGACCAAGCTGCGGGTGGAGACGTTCAACGCCAGATTCTCTGAGCGCCTGGAGGCCGTGCGGAAGGAGAAGGGCGGCAGGAAGGTCAGCGCCGTACGAGTGTGGGAGAGCCTCGAGCTGCGGCCCTCGCCCGTGATGGTGTGGACGCCGATCCAGCTCGGTACCTTTCTCGATGTCGCCGTGCAGCACCGGTTGTACGCCTTGTTCCACCTCATCGCCTTCCGGGGGCTGCGGCGTGGTGAGGGGTGCGGTGCCCGGTGGGCGGATTTCGATGTCGAGGAGCGCACGCTGGCGGTGGCCAAGCAGCTGGTACAGGTCGGGTGGGAGTTCGAGGAGGGGGAGCCGAAGACCGAGGCGAGCGACGGTGTGATCGCGCTTGACACCGGTACGGTCTCTGTCCTGATGGAGCATCGTGTCCGGCAGAACACCGAACGTCTGGAGTGGGGTCCGGCGTGGACCGATATCGGGCGGATCTTCACGCACGAGGACGGCGCCGAGTTGCATCCGGCGTGGGTCAGTGAGCTGTTCGCGCAGCTGGCCTACCGGGCGGGGCTGCCACCGGTCCGGTTGCACGACCTACGGCATTGCGCGGCGACGCTGGCTTATGCGGCCGGGGCGGACACGAAGATGGTGTCGTCGATGTTGCGTCACAGTTCGACCAATCTGACCGAGAACACCTACACGACGGTGTTGCCGGAGCTGGCGCATGAGGCTGCCGAGGCGAGCGCGGCGATCGTGCCGCGGGCGGTGGTGTCCGGAACTGGCGGTCTCCCCTCGGTCTCCCAAGAGGGTTCGAGGAACCCCACCGGCGATGAAGGGGAAGCGAAAGCCCTGGTCAGAAGGGTGAAGAGTGGTAGGGCGCCCGGGGCTCGAACCCGGAACCTACGGATTAAAAGTCCGCAGCTCTGCCAATTGAGCTAACGCCCCCAGCTACAGCAAGGGTACAGAGATTACCGTCCTGTCCGCGACGCCTCCATCATCGGTAGGCGGCCAGCCCGGTCAGCGCTTCCCCCAGCACCAGGGTATGGATCTCCTGCGTCCCTTCGTACGTCAGCACACTCTCCAGGTTGTTCATGTGCCTGATCACAGGGTACTCCAGGGTGATCCCGTTCCCGCCCAGGATGGATCGGGCCTGGCGGGCGATGTCGAGGGCGGCGCGTACGTTGGCCAGCTTGCCGAAGCTGATCTGCCGGGGTTCGAGGCGGCCCGCGTCCTTCAGTTCGCCCAGGTGCAGGGCGGTGAGCTGGGCCTGGGCGGCGCCGACGTACATCCAGGCGAGTTTCTCCTGCGTCAGCTGGAACGCGCCGATCGGCTTGTCGAACTGGACGCGGGTCTTCGCGTAGTCGACGGCCGCTTCGAGGCAGGCGCGGGCGGCGCCGACGACGCCCCAGACGATGCCGTAGCGCGCTTCCGAGAGGCACGACAGCGGGCCCTTGAGGCCGGTGACTCCCGGCAGGGCGGCGGAGGCGGGCAGGCGGAGGTCGTCGAAGTAGAGGGAGGAGGTGACGGAGGCTCTCAGGGAGAGTTTCTTGTGGATCTCGGGGGCGGTGAAGCCGGGAGTGGAGGTGGGGACGACGAAGCCGCGGACGCCTTCGTCGGTCTGGGCCCAGACCACGGCGACGTCGGCGATCGAGCCGTTGGTGATCCACATCTTGGAGCCGTTGAGGATCCAGTCGGATCCGTCTTTCTTGGCGTACGTGCGCATGTTGGCGGGGTCGGAGCCGTGGTCCGGTTCGGTCAGGCCGAAGCAGCCGATCGCCTCGCCGGCGGCCATCCGGGGCAGCCACTCCTCTTTCTGCTCTTCCGAGCCGTATCGCCAGATCGGGAACATCGCCAGCGAACCCTGGACGGACACGAACGATCGGAGCCCGGAGTCGCCCGCTTCCAGCTCGCGGCAGGCCACGCCGTACGACACCGCGTCCGTGCCGGCGCAGCCGTAACCCTCCAGGTGCATGCCGAGCACGCCCAGCGAACCGAGCGCGGGCGCGAGCTCACGGGCCGGGAAGGCGGCCTCCTCGAACCAGTCGCCCACGTGAGGGAGGACGCGGTCGGACACGAAGGACTTCACCGTGTCGCGAATCAGCCGCTGATCTGCGTTGAGCCGGTCGTCCAGGCGCAGCAGGTCGTCCATCGCAGAGGTCCTCTCGTCGCGTAAGGGACTACCAGGGTTCTACCAGGGAGAATCCGGATGTGCTAACACCGGCCCCCAGGGCAGTCTTGAGGCATGAGCGATTACGACAACGTCAAGAAGCTGCGCAGGACTCACAAAGGCCGGATCGTCGCGGGTGTCTGCGCGGGCGTCGGCGAGTACGTCGGGATCGACGCCAACATGGTACGGATCGCGCTGGCGATCGCGACGCTGTTCGGCGGGCTGGGCGTCGGCGTGTACGTGATCGGCTGGCTCCTCATCCCCGACGAGCAGGCCGAGACCTCGATCGTCCAGGACCTGGTCAACAAGCAGCAGAGCCGGAGTACGCACACCGACTGGAACAGCGGCGAGCACAAGCCCCAGCCGTGATCATGACGGCGCGCGGGCCTTCCCACGAGACTCGGTCCAGACCATGGCGAGCACGGCGGCGCTGACCACCCCGGTCACCCCGGCCAGCGCGACCACCGGCTCAGGGCCGAGTCTCTCCGCCGCGAACCCGCCGACCAGAATCCCGATCCCCTGTACGGCCATCAACCCCGACTGGACGAGGCCGAACGCCTGCGCACGCCGTTCGGCCGGTACGTTCTGGACGAAAGCGGCGTTGGCCGCGAGCTGGTACGCCCCGCCGATCCCCGACAACACCCATGCCGCGAGCACCACGGCCAGCGGGGGGCGCAGCGCGGTCACGATCAGGGGTGCGCAGCTGAGCATGGCCATCCACCCCATGAGCCGCAGCCGCCGCGGCGGAGACACGAACCTGCTGAACAGGAACGCCCCCACGACGGTCCCGGCCGGCATGGCGGCCATCAGCAGCCCGGTGATCACCGGAATCGGCAGGGTTCCGGTGTGGAGCGTGGCCGCGTACGGCGCGGCGAGGCCCTCCGGCAGGATGTAGAAGCCGCACAACCAGGCGAACAGGACGATCGTCCGCAGTTTCTTCGACCCGAACACGAGCCGGGCTCCGGCCACGGTCATGGTCCACATGGACGGTTTGCCGCCCTCACCGTGGGCGGCGGGGCGGCGGTGCACGCCGGAGGCCAGGATCAACGCGGATCCGAGGAACGTCGCGGCGTCGAGGGCGAGCGCGCGGTAGGGGCCCATGGCCGCGATCACCGCTCCGCCGGCCGCGAAACCGAGCATCTGGACGGCCTGGTTCGTCATGTTCTGCAGGGCCGAGCCGATGACGTACATGTCGCCTTCGAGCACCTCGGGCAGCAGCGCCGCCCGCGCCGCCGAGAACGGCGCGCTGAGCAGCACCACGAGGAACACCAGTGCGCACAGCGCCCAGAACGGCATGCCGGGCACGGCCATCCCGGCCACCAGTGCGGCCCTGATCAGGTCGCAGGTCAGCATGACGCCTCTGCGCGCGAACCGGTCGGCCAGGCCTGCCAGCAGCGGCCCGCCCACGATCGAGGGCAGGTAGGTCAGCGCGTAGACGGCGGCGGTGGCCAGCGCCGATTGGGTGCGGTCATAGACGAGCACTGCGAGCGCGACCTGGGCGAGCTGGTCACCGAGGAGCGAAAGGCCCTGGCCGTACCAGAGTGCCCGGAATTCTTTGATCGCGATGACTTCGCGATAGGTGACTTGTCGTCCTTCGGCACGCCGATGTCGTCCTGGCAGTTGTCGCGCCCGCATGGCCCCCATTGGACTCCGCTGTGCCTGACTCACTGTGTTCGGTATGTCACCTAAGGTTGCCGAACACAAAGGCAAGCCGCAACCCAAAGAAGTCAACCGGAAGCAAAGGGTTACCAGCCGAGCTCGTGAAGCCGCGCGTCGTCGATGCCGAAGTGGTGCCCGATCTCATGGATGACCGTGATGCGTACTTCGTCGATCACGTCCTGTTCCGTATCGCAGATCTGGCATATCGCATTGCGGTAGATCTCGATGCGGTCGGGAAGAACGGCCGAGTACCAGTCGCCACGTTCCGTCAGGGGGATCCCGGTGTACAGGCCGAGCAGGTTGGGCTCTGGTGGATCGTCGACGACCGTGACGACGACGTTGCTCATGGTGCGTGCGAGGTCTGAGGGGATCGTGTCCAATGCCTCGGCCACGAGTTCCTCGAACTTCTCCCGGGTTACCTCGATCACACTTGCCATTGTGCCCCGTCTGTCGGGTATGCAAGAAACGGTATGAAGTTCGTCCACTGGTCAAAGGCAGCCATCCGGTCGAGGGCCTCGAAAGCCGTCGCGGTGCTCTTTGTCGCCGCTGTGGGCGCCTGGCTGGGCATCTTCTTCAGTGGCACCGTACGCGCCGAGATCGGCCCCGTGGAAACGGGCATGTCGCTGCGGCCGGCGTGGAGCGGCGAGACGGTCGTGGACGCCAGCCCGCTCGGCACGCTCACGTTCCGTACCCACGCGGCGCCGCTCAGGCTGCGCATCACCCTCGAGAACATCGACCAGGACCGCGCCCGAGCCCTCCTCGAGGACCCCCGGCTGGCCGACCGCCTGCCGGCGCTGATCGAGGCCGACCTGCTGGACGGCGTGCGCGCACTGGTCATCCGCTCCCTGCTGTGCGCGGGCGCGGGGGCGCTGGTGGCGGTCCTGATGGTGTTCAGGAGGCCCCGCGTGGCGCTCGTGGGGCTGCTGGCGGCCTCCGTGGCGCTCGCCTGCACGGGAGCGCTCGCCGCGTTCACCTTCCGCCCGAACTCGCTCGTCGAGCCGCGCTACTCGGGCCTGGTCGCCGCGGCGCCGTCCCTGGTGGGCAGCGCCGAATCGATCGTGACGCGTTTCGAGTCGTACCGGTCGCAGCTCACGAAACTGGTGACGAACGTCTCCAAGCTGTACGACACGGTCTCGACCCTGCCGCTGTACGACGCCGACCCGAAAACCATTCGAGTCCTCCACGTCTCGGACATCCATATCAATCCCATCGCCTGGAACGTCATCCGGTCGCTCAAAGACCAGTTCGCCGTGGACATGATCATCGATACGGGCGACATCTCTGACCACGGCACCAAGGCCGAGAACAAATTCGTCAACGAGATCGGCCGGCTCGGGCTCCCGTACGTTTTCGTCCGCGGCAACCACGACTCGATGACCACCCAGAAGGCGGTCGCGAAGCAGAAGAACGCCATCGTCCTGGACGACAAGTCCAAAACCGTCGAAGGGCTGACCATCTACGGTCTGGGCGATCCCCGCTTCACTCCGGACAAATCCGTGCCCATCTCCGCGAAGCCCGGCACACTCGACGAATATGCCCGCTCCCACCTCCCCAACGTCGGCGAGCCGGACCTGATCGCCGTACACGACCCCGATGTGGCCGAAGGCTTCTCCGGAGCCGCCCCCATGATCCTGGCCGGCCACACCCACGACCGCAGGACCAAGATGTTCCGCTCCGGCACCCGCATGCTCGTCCAGGGCTCCACGGGAGGGGCCGGCCTGCGCGCGCTCGAACACGCCCAGCCGACCCCGGTCCAGGCCTCGGTTCTGTACTTCGACAAGGAGACGAAGCGCCTGCAAGCCTGGGACGACATCACCCTCGGCGGGCTGGGGGAGCAGTCGGTCTACATCCAACGTCACGTGGAGGCCGACCCAGACCGTATGATTTCTCCAGAGCCAACGAACGCCCCGTCGCCAACGGGATCCGTCACTGACTCACAGACGCCGACCGCCGGTTCGCCGCTTTGGCATCAGGGGCAATCGTCCCCTATGCTTCAGAGGTCTCCGACGGAAGGCGACAGGGAATCCTGAGCCCCCATCGTCTAGCGGCCTAGGACACCGCCCTTTCAAGGCGGCGGCACGGGTTCGAATCCCGTTGGGGGCACAGCGAGCGCCTGGCAACACCGGAAAACGGCTGGTCGAGGATCACCGGAAAGCTGGTAAGCTAAGCGAGCGCAAACAGCAAGAAACGCAAGGTCCTGTAGAGCAGTTTGGAGTGCTCGCCACCCTGTCAAGGTGGAGGTCGCGGGTTCAAGTCCCGTCAGGACCGCTCTGGGTCAGGTAGCTCAGTTGGTACGAGCGTCCGCCTGAAAAGCGGAAGGTCGGCGGTTCGACCCCGCCCCTGACCACCCCACACGACCAGCAAGAACGCCCCGGACGGATCACCGTTCGGGGCTTTTTGATCTCTGCTGACAGCAACAGTGACAGCAACGTCACAGTCTTTGATTATCTTTCGAAGATGGGCGGAAGTGCTCGTCCATATCAATCTTTGAGCCCGTGGGGTAGGCGGTAACCCCGTCCCAGGCAAGCATGAAGCCGTAACCCCTTCCTGAGCGAATGCCCTTGCGAGGATCACGGCTTCCTTAAACTACGAGCCGACCAGGTCGCGGATGCGGTCGAGCTTCTGCTCCGGTGTCAGCGCCTCACCATGGTCCGTCAGGACGTCCAGAGCCGCCCGAACGTCGCGCTGGTCCGGGTGCAGAACGGCGTTGATGACCTGAGCGCGGGCGCCGTCGTCGTTCTCATAGATCCAGACCGTCTGCGACTGGCGAGGAACGGTGTTGTGCTGTGGGTCGAGGACGTCTTCCGGGAAGTAGCCCAGCTGGTCCCTGCCCAGCGCCTCCGCTACCTCGATCAGCACCCACTTGCCCAGCTTCTTGTATCCGAGCTCTTCCCTGAGGTCTCCCAGGTTCACCTCGATCAGCCCGCCCTGCGCACGGCACCGAGCCGCGATGGTGGTGCTGTCGTCCCTGTCCTTGGTCATGCCGTCACGCCTCCTGAGCGTTAGTCAGATCCGGGTCGCCCTGGCCGGAGGGCGCCCTACTTCGCCCACCACTCTCTACTACGCCACATGTAGGTATAGATACGCAACTGGAATGAGTGGCTACGCCAAAAAATAGTCTCATTGACGCCAAACTTCGGCGTAGCTATGGTTGGTATCCCGATCCCAAGCCTTCGAGAGGGCCGAGATGCCTAAGATCCACATCCCCGCAATCAGCTACCGGCAGGGCGGCCGGCAGATGCTCGTCACCGCGATGTCGCCTACCGACCTGGTCCGCATGGTTCGTAAGCCGGAAGCCTGGGACCCGGTCAAGACCACACAGCACGGCAACCGGCCGCGCGATAAGGCACATCTGCAGGGCATCGTGAAGTACCTCGAAGAGGAGGAGCACTTCGTCCTGGGTGCGGCTGTCCTCTACCTCACCCAGCGCGAGGCCGAGTTCAAGCCCATGCCGATCGACGGGGTCTCCACCGACAAGGACGCCGCCTCCATCGGCACTCTGGCCGTCGATATCGGTGCTCTGTTCGATATCGGTGACGGGCAGCACCGGATCGGCGCCTACGAGCACATCGTCCAGAACCGCGATGAGGACGGAGATCTGGTCATCGAGCGCCTCCGTGAGTCCGGTCAGCCGCTGATCATCGTTATCGAGGACGACCCTCGCCGACGCGCTCAGGACTTCGCCGACCTTCAGCGCAACGTCAAGGCCCCCACCACGTCGCTTGGCCAGTCAATGGACCGGCGCCAGCCCATCAACCGCGAACTCAACGACCTCTTCGACGCCGTCCCCGTCCTCATCGACCGTGTCGAGTACCAGAAGGACAACCCAGGGAAGCTGTCCGCCAAGTTGTTCAGCTTCAAGACGGTGCGCTACGTCTCTGGGCTGCTCCTCGTCGGCAATGGCTATCGGTCCCCCGCCACGATGGACCGGGCCGTCAACGGCCGGTTCGAGGGGCCGGGCGCCGACCCCGAGAAGGCACGTCAGGAGCTCGTCGAGTTCTGGACCGCGTTGGGCGAACTCACCCCGTTCGCCGACGTCGTCGATGACAGCGTGAAGGCATACGAGCTGCGTCAGGACACTTACCTCCTGTCAGCCGGTGTCCTCTACGCCGTGGCGATGGCTGTCTACCTCCTCCAGAAGGACGGACTGGCTGTCACCGAGGCCGTCAAGGCCATGGACAGCTTCAACTTCCGTCGCACGAAGAAGGCTAAGGACATCACCACGGCGGACACGCCATTCGCCGGCAACCTGATCGACACGGAGACAGGGAAGCTTGTCGCCGGTCGCACTGCGTGGGAGACCGCAGCTGAGGTGCTTCAAGCCCATGTGGCCGGGAGGTGATCGAATAAGGACCAGAGGGGGTGCCTTGACCCGGCGGGACCCCGGCGCCCGCGAAGCTCGGGAGTCCTCGACATGACCGAACCAAGAGTCTGCGGCGGAATGCCAGTATTGCGGAGGCAACGGTCGAGATTTCGTGGGCACCTCTTTGAGGGGCTGCTGTCGACGTTGACCGATGGCGAGGACGCGCCCCATTCCATGGGAGAGCAGTCACACAAGGTCAGCGCCTCAACCGATTAAGGGCTGGGGTGCTGCCTTCTTGACTTCTTACGCGAGCGCGTCGCCGATCTTGTCTAGAGCGCGACGCTTGTCGTCGAGGGAGGCATGGGCGTAGATCGTCATGGTGACCTCGATGTCGCTGTGGCCAACGATGTCGCGGACAACCTGAGGTGGTACGCCAAGGTTGAGCAGGAGCGTCACGCAAGTGTGTCGGAGATCGTGGAACCGCATCTCACCGAGCCCAGCGGCCTTGCGTATTATTCCCCAGCTTCGGCGTAGGTTGTCCGGCTCCATCGGGGTACCGCAACGTGAGGGGAAGACGAGGCCGTGTTCGGTCCACTCCTCCCAGCGATCAGAGCGTTCGGCGAACTGCTTCTTCCGGTGTTCCCGCAGGGCCTTCACGCAGATGGGTGGTAGCGGGACGGTTCGCTCCGAGTCGGAGGTCTTGGGGCGGACGAACTGGAGGCGGCCCGCGACCCGCTGGAGGCTCTGGACCACCTCCAGCTTGCCGACCTCAAGGTCGACGTCCGCCCAGCGGAGCCCGAGGAGTTCCCCGCGACGCAGGCCGAGGCAGAGCGCCAGGACGTACAGCGTGTAGAGGCGGTGGTCCCGAGCGGCCTTGAGGACGGCTCGGGCTTGCGGGACGGTCAGACCACGGTTGACCTTGTACTTGGGCACCGGGACCTTGACGAGCTTGGCGACGTTGCGAGCGATGATCTCCTCGCGTACGGCGCACTCCAGGGCGTTCCGTAGGACTGCATGGATGGACTGGACCATGCGAGTGGACAGCCGGGAGTCGCAGCACTGGCCGCCCTTGAGGGCGCAGCACACCGGCTTGTCCCGCGAAGCGTCCCAGCCGTTCCGGCAGCATTGGCATTCGGAGCGGACGCGGTTAATGAAGAGGCGGACGTCTTGGGCGTTGAGCTTGCCGAGGCGTTTCTTGCCGAGGCCGGGGATGAGATGGAGACGCACGACGCCCTCGTATCCCTGGTAGGTCTTGGGGCGACGTTCCTGGCTGACGATGTTCTTCAGCCAGTAGTTCAGGAAGTCGGCCAGCGTCCAGTTCTCTGAGGAGACAGGGATGCCCTCGTCGGCCTGGCGGAGAAGTTCGGTCAGTTTCTTGCGGGCATCCTCTTGCGTACGGGCGGAGCCCTGAACCCGCTTTACGGTCCCAGCGGTGGTCTGGACGAAGGCGGCGTACCCGTAGCGGCCATCCTTGCGCGGCCAGATGCTTCCCTCACCGTTGGAGCGCTTGCGGATGCGGCGGCCGGTCCGGCGCTTGGGCTCTTCCTCCGGGGTGCCGAGCATGGTCTTGGTCATCACGCCACCTCCACAAGGGTCTTGATGCACTCGGCAAGGGCGTCGGCCGGAACGAGGCGGCGACGGCCGATCTTGATGGTTCGGAGCTGGTTGGAGCGGATGAGGGTGTAGAGGGTCCACCGGCTGACGCGGAGGCGGTTGGCAGCCTCGTCGACGGTGAGTACGAGGTCATTCATGCGGCACCTCCACGCACGTCAGCCTGGGAAGCGGTGTGCCGGTGATGGAGGCAGCGAGGAGTTGGTCGCCGAGGTGGTGGCCCTTGCCTGCGTACTCCCATGTGCTGATGACGAGGACGGTGTCTTCGTCGAAGAGAGGGAGGCGGCCGGTGGTGATGTCGGTGTCGCGGGCGTGGCGTTCTCTGGCTGCTCGGAGTTCGCCCAGGGTGGTGGAGTAGTGGCGGGATCGTGTGGAGAAGTGGCCGCGGAAGCCGAGCATGTGGGCCCAGTCGGCGAGGCGGAGTTCGGCCAGTTCGGGTTGGGTGCCGAGCTGTAGGCAGGTGGTGATGAGGCGGCGGGCGTGGTCGCGCAGGTTGTAGGCGCTGAGGTCGTCCAGCGGGTTGATGCGGCGGTCGAGGGTGCCGACGCATTCGGCGGCTTTGGTGGCGTACTTGGCGATGTAGCCGGCGACGGCTTGTTCGGTGAGGTCGCCGTTCAGGGTGATGGGGCGGATGTCGAGCTGAGTGCCCCAGCGCAGGACTCGTTCGGGTTGGCCCTCGTGGGCGGGTGCGGTGGCGGAGACGGCTTGGGCGGCGTGCTGGATGGCTTGGGTCAGGGTGTCGGTGGTGGCCCAGGCCGGTGGTGGTGCGGTGGGTCCGCCGGGGCCGTCGAGGCGGATGACGGCGTGGAAGTGGACGACGCCGCGCCGCTGGTATTCGGCGACCTTGGCGAAGGAGAGCGTCAGGTGGTGTCGCAGCTCCTTGAGAAGCAGTCCGCCGAGCTTGGCCAGGTGGCGACGTAGGGAGTCGGCGAAGCGCTTCCACAACAGCGGGGCCAAGGCGTTGAACAGGACGCTGCCGATGTAGTCGTAGCAGTCCGGGCAGAGCGGTTCACCGAGGCGCGGGTCGTCCTTGCTGTGGCGTTCGGTACAGGACATCACCCGGCCGTGCGGGCAGGCGGTGGCGTCGCGGCGGGCGTGGCAGGGCTGCACCTTGACGTTGTGTTCGCGGCGGGTGTGGACCGGGCCGAAGGACGGGGCGGTCAGGGTGACGAACAGTGTCGGGTGGCTGGTGACGGTGTCGGGTACGCCTTTGCCGCCGATGAGGCCGGCGCGGATGAGGTGGTAGGTGTCGGTGCGGTAGGTCTCGGCGCAGGCGGGGCAGCGGGTGGCGCGGCGTGTCTTGCATGGGACGCGCAGGACGCCGTCAGGCTCGGCGCGGGTGGTGTAGCGGTGGAGCAGTGCCCCGGTGGCGCGGTCGTAATGGTCGACCTTGCCGCGCAGGTGGATGGGCTGGCGGCAGCCGCCGGTGTGGCGGACCTGGCTCGCCCAGCGGTCGTAGTCGGGCCGGTTGAGGCGCTTGATCATGCCGGTGATGGCGTGCGCGTTGGCGTGGGTTGCAGGCAAGATGGAGACCTCCTCTCACTCGTTCGGGTGATGGGGATGGCCCCCGACCTGGCAGTCGTCTTGGCGGATGTGCGGCCAGGCCGGGGGCGCTGCGCTATGCGCCGTGGTTGTCGATGCCGGTGCCGTCGCAGTCGGAGCAGCGGGCGTTGTCGGTGTCGATGCCGGTGCCGTTGCAGGTGCAGCAGCGGTAGTGGATCACCGGCAGGGTTTCGGGCACGGGGCTATCTCCTTTCGCGTGGTCGGGTGGTCAGGTAGACGCGCCAGTGGTGGGGGTGGGCGCGGTCGGGGTAGGCGCGTGAGACGGCCTGGACGGTGAAGTGCAGGCGTAGGCGGAACAGGGCGTCGATGATTTCGGCTCGGGTGCCGTCGATGCGGATGCGCACGAGTCGTTCTCCTGGTCAGGCGGTGGGTACGGGGTTGGGCTGGATGCAGCCGCGGTAGCTGGTTTCGGCGTCGTATCTGGCGCGGGCGGTGGCCAGGATGGCGACGGCGCGGTATTCGATCGGGCCGAACATGCGTGAGGTGGCGTAGTGGTCGCGTGAGGCGTCCTCGTGGTTGATGTCCGTGCCGAGGAGGGCGGCGAGTTGGTCGATCTCGGCGCGCTGGTCGTCGTCGTTGGTCTGGCGGGGGAAGTGGTGGACGGTGACGTTGGGCGGGACGGGTAGGTCGGGGTGGGTTTCGAGGAAGGCGGCCAGGTCGAGCAGGCCGTTGATGAGGGCGGTGCGGTGGTCGTGGGTCATCGGTCGGGTTCTCCCTTCTCAGGCGGTGCGCAGGGTGCGCAGTAGGTCGGAGGCGAGTTGGTTGGACACGCCGAGGTGGGCGCGTAGGGCGTCGCGGGTGATGGGTCGGCCGTGTTTGGTGTGGTGGTCGTCGGCGACGCGGCGGGCGTAGTCGACGAGTGCGGGGGCGAGGTCGCCGTCCCGCTCGTCCTGGGCGTCGTCCTCGTCCTGGGCGTGGTGCGGGACGAGTTGCGGGGCCGGGGACGGGGCCAGGACGGTCGAGGACGACGCCGCAGGGGCGGTGGATGGTTCGGGTCGGGCGTGGGTGGTGCGGCGTTCGAGCATGGATATGGCGATGAGGAAGGCGGCGGCCGGGGTGGCGGCGGTGATCCAGCCCCAGACGGTCGGTGTGGCTTGGGCGAGGTTGGCGGCCAGGGACAGGGCGATGCCGCCGGTCAGGACGAGGACGGGCCAGGAGACGGGGCCGCGCCGGGTGCGGTGGTGCTGCTTGTCGCGTTGGCGTTCGCGGGCGGCCATGACGCAGGTGAGGTCGATGCAGACGGCGACGGCCCAGGACATCCAGCCGGTCTGGCCGTGCTGGGTGGCGGTGTCGCGGATGTGGGTGAACGATCCGGCACCCGCGATGGCGGCCAGGACGAGGACCGGGCCGGTGTCGAGCAGTCGGCAGGCGAAGCGTCGCATCGTTCCTCCCTCCCTTGGGTTCAGGCGGTGACGGGCTCGGTGACGTGGGCGGTGATCTCCTCCCAAGCGGGGGTGAGATGGGCATGGGTGCGGGCGGCGTGTTCGGCGGTGGCTTCGGTGACGTAGAAGGAGCGGGCGCGGTACCACTGGCCGTCCTGGCCGGCGACGATCGCGACGCCGGGCGTCTCAGCGGCGATGGCCCGCGCGGAGACGAGCGCGGCGGGGTCGAGGTCACCGAGCGTCATGGTCGCGGTCTCCGGGTCGTTGACCCGGTGGCAGATCCGGCCCGAGCACTGCGCCCGCAGAGCGGTGACGCCGGGTCCGAGGTCGGAGCCGATCCGTTGGCCGCAGCAGAACAGGTAGATGCCGAATGCCCGCCCGAGTTGAGCGACCCGCAGCAGCGCGGTCGAGGTTTTGGCGATCTCGTCTTTCTCGGACTTATCCGCCATCAGGTACAGCTCGGCGAGTTCGTCGACCAGGACGACGACGGGGACGGGGCGGATGGCGGGCGGGAGTTGCCAGATGTTGCGGGCGGCGGCCTGGCGGCACAGCCCCATCCGGTCGATCATCAGGCCGACCAGGTCGCACAGCAGGTCGACGGACTCTGCCCGCGAGGTGGCCAGCGCCGACAGCCGGGGCGCGTACGGGGTGAACTCGACGCCGCCTTTGAGGTCGAAGCCGACCAGCGCCACGGGCTGTGGCGCGAGGCCGACGATGAGCGCGTTGGCGAGGTTCGACTTGCCGGACTGGGTGGCTCCGGCGTTGAGCCAGTGCGGCACCGTACGGAAGTCGATCACCCAGGGTTGGCCGGTTTCCAGTCGTCCCACGGTGACCTTGAGCAGGTCGGGTGAGGGCGGGAGGTGGTCGACGGTGATGAGCGGGTCGCGCATGGTGGCCATGAGGACGACGCGGCCGGGCCGGGGTGAGGAGACGCGTACGGCGTGCACGCCCCAGGAGTGGGCGAGGCGTTCGGCGGCGTCGGCGTAGTCGCCGGGGGTCTGCCCTTCGAGGGTGTGCAGGGTGACGCGCCAGCCGTGCCGGGTCGGCAGGGGCAGCCACATGAACGGTTTGGTGTCGACGGCGACCCGCTGGAAGCGGCGGCGGACCTTGACCAGGCCGGTGGAGGCGATCGCGCCGGGGACGGTGGTGAACCACCAGCGTTGCCGCTTCTTGGTCAGCCCGCACCCCAGCGCCACCCGCCGCCAGGACGCTCGTACGGACAGGGCGATGAGCGGGAAGCCGACCGCCAGCCAGAACGAGCGGTAGTGGTAGCGGCGCCAGGCCCACAGCCCGGCCGCGACAGCGGCCAGAGCTGCGGGGAGTGCGAGCGCGTCCAGCGCGTCACGCATCGGCGGCCTCCCCGGCAGGGAGCAGGGCGTTGGCGCGGTAGGCGATGCCCCATCGGCCGGCGATCTCCCAGACGTAGCCGAGCAGGCCGACGGCGTTGACCTGGTCGCCGACGGTGATGGGTGGTTCGCCGGTGATGCCGATCTTGACGAGTTCGATGCGGCCGAACTCGTCTTCGACGGAGACGGTGACTTCGTAGACGGTGTTGCCGTTCTTGTCGGTCTTGATCTCGCCGGTGTCGCGGTTGAGCACCCGCGGGCGGGGTGCTTTGACGCAGGTGATGGCGATTTTGCTGACATCCACGGGGATCGGGACGGAACGCATGTGCGGTGACCTCCTCTTTCGTCGTGAGCAACATAGTTAACCTAGTTGGCTCGGTTGTCAATGTTCCCTCGGTTGGCCAGGTCGAACATTCGTGGTGAGATAGAGGGGCGATGGTCAAGAACACCGGACGCCCCGGCTACCTCCAGATCGCCGACGACCTGCGCGCGCAGATCCGCGGCGGGTCTCTGGCGCCCGGCGCTCCGCTGCCGTCCACCACCCGGCTCGCTGAGCAGTACGACGCCTCTTTGTCGGTGGTGAAGCTCGCCGTGGGCGTCCTGCGCACCGAGGGTCTGGTGATCGGCCAGCAGGGCAAGGGCGTGTTCGTCCGCGACACCACCGAGCAACTCCCGCCGGCCGGCGGCGGCGACACCGCCGGCGAGGTGGCCGAGCTGCGCGCCGCCGTGCAGGACCTGTCGCTGCGGTTGGCGAAGGTGGAGGAGCAGTTGGCTACGTCCACGACACGCCGCCCCGGGCGTAGCAGCCGGTGACCTTGCGGGCCAGCGACGCCGCCGCCCCATCCGGCGCCTGACGCAGACTCAGCCGCTTGTCCTCCCGGCGAATGCCGACCAGCACCGCCACGTACCCTGCGAGCAGCGCGACGCCGAGCACCCCGGCGACGATCAGCGCAATCGCGGTCATGACCAGGTCACCCCCGCCTGCGCCAGCCCACGAGGGGCACGCGGAGGACGCCGGTTGTCGTTGCGACGGCGGTTGCGCCGGTTGCGGGCCCGCTCTTTGCGCGCCCACCGGGTGCGGGCCAGGCACTTGGAGCATCGGACCTGGCCGTGTCCCACGGCGTTGCCGCACTCGCACGAGGGCGTCTCGCCCGGGATGGTGATCTCGTTGTTCATGGCTGCATCCCCTCCTTCGGTTGGTGCCGTTGTGGCGTTGTGCAACCGAGGATGCGACGCACCGTCAGGACGAGATCACTACACGACGGGACATGTTCAAGACGTCCGGCCTACGATGGCCAGGTCCCCGGACGTCCTTGGGAGCAGGTGGAATGGCGAACGAACGGCTACGCGCGGCGCTATTGCAAAAGGGCGTGAGCGTCGCGGATCTGGCCGAGGCGATCGAGGTCGACCCCAAGACCGTGGAGCGGTGGATCACCAAGGGCCGCGAGCCGTACCGAAAACACCGCTTTGCCACCGCTTCCTACCTGGGCGTGGACGAGACATACCTGTGGCCGCAAGCCCTGTCGCGCGAACAGGTGGTCGCCGCTTCCGAGAGCGAAGTGCTGGCGATCTATCCGCACCGCTGGGCCGTGCCCCGGGACGCGTGGGGACGTCTGTTCACCGCCGCGTCCGAGGACATCGGCGTCCTGGTCTACAGCGGCTTGTTCCTCGCCGACGACGCCGCCATGGTCCGCCTATTGGGAGAGAAGGCTCGGGCGGGCGTGCGGGTGCGGATCCTTCTCGGCGACCCCGACTGCGCTCAGGTCGCCCAGCGCGGAACCGACGAAGGCGTCGGAGACAGCATGGCCGCACAGATCCGCAGCGTCCTGGTCTTCTACCGACCACTCCTCGGCCTGGACAACTTCGAGATCCGGCTGCACCAGACGATCCTGTACAACTCGATCTACCAGGCCGACGACGACTACCTGGTCAACATGCACGTGTACGGCACCCGCGCCGGCAACGCCCCCGTCCTCCACCTCCGCAGAGTGGCCGGCGGGGAAATGGTCACCACCTACGCCGACAGCTTCGAAAAGATCTGGGCCGGAGCCGTACCCGTGGAGACCTGACCATGGCCAAGCGCATCGACTTCTACGACGACCCCGACGCACCCGAACCCAACAGCCTGGTCCCGTCCGTCAACGTCATCGTCACCAACCCGGCCGGCGACCTGCTGATGATCCGCCGCACCGACAACGACAACTGGGCCGTCCCCGGCGGAGCGATCGACCTGGGCGAGTCCATCCCTGCGGCGGCCGTCCGTGAGACGTTGGAGGAGACCGGGATCACGTGTGAGATCACCGGCCTGGTCGGCACCTACAGCGACCCCCGCCACGTGATCCTCTACACCAGCAACGGCGAGGCCCGCCAAGAGTTCTCCATCGTCCTGACCGCCCGCGCCACCGGCGGCCAGCCGACCCCGAGCGAGGAGTCCCGAGAAGTCCGCTGGATGCCCCGCGCCGAGGTCACGTCGCTGCCGATGGACCGGTCGATGCGAATGCGGATCCAGCACTACCTAGCCGGTGTCGGCCTGCCGCACATCGGATAGCGCGGCCTCCACCGACCGCACCGACGACACGATGCACGGGGTCGCGTCGATGATCGACCGGCTCACCACATGCTCAGGACCATACCGAGAATGGATCTCCGCCAGCCGGTCGAGCACATCCAGGTGCCTGCCGTCCGGGTCGGTGGTCATGTCGCAGTAGGTCAGCGCCCGCGCCAGGTTCGGCCGTTCCTGGTCGAACTCCTTGGCCAGCACGTCGAACAGGTCCCGCTGCCGGGCCTCGTTGTCCGCGCACGAGTGGTACGCGACCAGGCGGCACAACCGCTCATCAGCCCTGGCCACGTCGCGCAGGTAGCGGGCACCGTCGAGTTGATGCATCCCGGTGTCGACCAGGTCCGGCGCGTAGCCGATGTCATGCAGCAGACAAGCCGCCAGCAACGTGTCAGCATCCGCACCAAGAATCGAGGCCAGGGATTCGCTCTGCTCGGCAACCCCCTGCGTGTGTGCCCATCGCCGGGGCAACGTCGTCCCCAGCAGGTCCTTGGCCAGGCCATATGCCCATTCGCTATGTCCCACGGAGCTCACGATAGGCATCACGGACATAAGCGGAGCAGAGGGCAAGGCTAGACGTCCTGGGACGTCCTTCCTCACCCGCGTTCCCTACCGGACGAACCGCCCCCGGCCATGCTCCACCACCACCAGCCCTTCGACCTCCAGCACGGCCAGCGCCTGCCGCACGGTGGTCCGCGACACCCCGAACTGCCGCTGCAACTCCGCCTCACTGGGCAACGCCGAACCAGGCGCGAGGTCCCCGCACTCGATCTGCTCACGCAACCGCGCAGCGATCACCTGATACCGGTACGAGGCGGCCGAGCCGTCCCCGACCACCACCCGCCCCTTGGACGGAACCGTGACCAGCAAGCCCTCCTCCACCAGGAGGGCCAGGCCACGCCGTACCGTGTTCCGCGCCACCCCGAACACCCGGCACAGCTCCGCCTCCGACGGCAGCACCCCGCCCGGCGCGAACTCACCCGCCCGGATCCGCTCCCGCAGCCGATCAGCGACCTGGGTATAAACCCGCCCGCCGGTCAGCCACCGCCCCGCCGCCACCAGGTCAGCCGCGGTAGGCATCAAGCATCTTGTTCAAGTCGACGGACAGGTCACCCTGCTCGCCCTCACGCCACCCCTCGCGCGCGGCCTGCTCGATCCGGTCCACCGCAGAGGCCATCTGCAGGAACGAGACCCGCTCGTCTTGCTGATCGCCCCAGTAGAACCAGCAGAACGGCAGGTGCACGAACACCCGCCGCATCCGGCACCGGCTGTCGGTCACGTCCAAGGCCGGCCGCCCATTCTGCGTGATCACCAGCACATGCGTGACACCCCGCACGGCCAACTGCTCGCCCAGCGCGACCAGCAGCCGCTCCGCGTAGATGCGTTGCTGCTCCCTGATGGACCTGCTCGTCTGCACCCTGTGCCTCCCTGACGTCCTGTGTGGTTCCTCGTGTGCGTCGAGGTTCGCCCCACAGCCGGGGGCGGGAACACCACAACTTAGGGACGTCTAGGGACGTCTGATGCTAACGTCGCAGAGCAGGGTCGTTCTGCGAGAGGAGCAGACCGGTCATGAACAACAACCTCCGCTACGCACTGGCCGCCGCCCGGCTCAACACCACCGACGTCGCCGCCGCCCTCGCCGTCGACCCCAAAACCGTCACCCGATGGCTTCAGGGACGCATCCCATACCCCCGCCACCGCTGGGCCGTCGCCGACCTCCTCGACGTCGACGAGGCTGACCTCTGGCCCGAAGCCACACCACGTCACCAGGCACTCGCTGACGGCATCCAAGCGATCTATCCCCACCGCTGGGCCGTTCCCCAGACCGTTTGGCGCAACCACTTCGACAAAGCGCGCGAGGCGATCGACATCCTGGCCTACAGCGCTTTGTTCCTCGCCGAAGACGCAGCCGTCCTCAACACCCTCTTGAAGCGAGCCGAGGCCGGCGTCAAAGTGCGCATCCTCCTGGGCGACCCCGACGGGCCAGAAGTCGCCGCACGAGGGACCGACGAAGGCATCGGCGCCGAGGTGATGACAGCCCGGATCAAGAACGCCCTGATGCTGTACCGGCCACTCGTGAACGTCGACAGCGTCGAGATCCGGCTACATCGCACGGTCCTCTACAACTCGATCTACCGCGCCGATGACGAACTGCTCGTCAACGCCCACGCCTACGGCACACCAGCAGCCAACGCCCCCGTCATGCACCTCACCCGCACCAACGAGCAAGGGCCTGCAACCACCTACATCACCAGTTTTGACCGCATCTGGAACAGCGCCCAGCCTAACGGCAAGTAGCTCGAACTTCGACAGACCCAGCTACGGTCCGACCGGAAAGCAACTTCTCTCCACGACATCAAGCCGCCGCCCGATGGGCGGCGGGCGGCCGGGCGGTCCGGGCGGGCGTGCGGCCTCTCCGGGCCGGTCCCGCCCGGCCACCCCGCCGCACCAACGAACGCAGGCAGAACCACGAGCAGGACGATCAACAGCGCGATGCAAGACGCCGACTCCCGGATCGAGCCGACGAGGTCAAGCATGCCTCCGGCGGGAGCGCTCCGGCACCGAGGTGATCGCCCCACGGCCCTGCACGTAGAGGGGTGGCTGGGGGCTGATCACCTCGCACACCATCGACTCAGGCGAGCCCAGCAGACCGGCTCCTCCGTATCAAGCCCGGCTCTGACCGCAGGACAACACATGATCGAGGAACGGCGACCGGTGAACGTTCACGCGAAGCCGAGCTTGACACTCCGTCCCCGGCCCGCTGCCGCTACGCGGTGAGTCGACGGCGTACGAGGTGATCATAGAGTGGGGTGTGAGGCACAGGTCCATGGTGGTGGCTCCCCGTCCGGGTGAATCACAGCGCATCTCTCGGATCACCGATGCGGATTCAGCCGCAGGGTGAACCAATCCGTTACCTCGTAAACGGCATCTCTCAACTGAAGGGCTTTCGCTCTGTTGACGCTCTCGCTCAATCCATGAGCTATTTTGTTGCGGCGATCTACAAGAAAGGATATTTCTCGATAGATCCGTTGGTCATCCGCTTCAAGAAAACTCTGGAACTCCTCGCATAGGGTGGCATCGAAGCGTCCCACTAGTTGGGTAAGGTTCTCTGGCGATGGGTTGCGGCTCTTGTCTAACCATGAGCGGGCGAAGGTTTTTACAAATCCTCCAGCTCTGTGCTCTACATAAGCGCGGCAGATCTCTATCGTTGATTGCTCGAGGTATCCGCACGTACGAACAATAAGAAGTCGGCACAGCCAGCTATGCGCGTCTGCTGTAAGGCTATGAACATTGGGCTTGTCGACCAGGTCGCTCAGCTTGTCCAAGTTTGCCCGAAGGCTCGTGACTTCCCAAGGTGGCCACCGTTGCACCAATCTGCCAGCCCTCCTATATGCTCGCGAAGGCTTGCGTTGAGAGTGCGAGTCGCACTCGTACACTTTCTTCGTCGGCGGTAGCACGTGCGATGGCTGGCTCGAGGCGCTTGTTAGTGCTAAGCGCGTTTATTCTATCTGCTACTGCCGTTGCATCCACTTGGTCATCTACGTCGAGACGGCGCATGAGCCCGACGAAAATGGCCTCAGTGAGAGCAGTGTTGATCTGCGCAGATTGCCGTCGTAGCGACTGTGGGCCTGCCTCAATGCGAATGAGTGCGGCAGCGCGGGAAAATCGGTTGGAGATGGTGTCTGCTTCGATCGAGGTGAGATATCGGTTGTTCCCCACAAACTCATTAAGGAACTTCTTGAGTGGTCTTTTATAATTCCCGGGCGATACGTACAGGGCAATTATTCGGAGAATCACCTCTTGGTCACGTAGGCGTGGAGATGGTCGTCCATAAAGAAGTCGCCAGTTCGCATCGTTGTTGAGGTTGGTAATGAGATCTATGAACGGGCCAGCGTGCAAAGCTACCCGAATCTCGTGCGGAGTCAGTTGCGTGCCACCGGAATTCAATCGCTCGAATACTTGGTATACCGCATCTAGAGATTCGGTGGAGCCGTCAGTCTGAACTATTGTAGCTTGCAGGAAGGTGTTATCCAGGGTTCGGCGCAGTTCGTCTCCGAGCGTTCGATAGGACAGGCCAGCGAACTTATCGGCGACGTTCTTGAGTGCAAATTCCTTCTTGTCGTGCATGCCTTCGTAGAAGGCGGCCAGGGTGCGAAGTCGTTGCTGACCGTCAAGCACTAGATACCTTCGATCTAGTTGCTGGACGAGGAAAATCCCGGGAATTGGATAGCCGAGCAGAAGGGACTCGATGAAGCGGTCCATCTGTGGCCGGTTCCAGACGAAGCCTCGCTGGAAGCGTGCTGTTTCTATTGGAGGATCGTCATTATGTCCGAATGTTGGAATAGCGATGTCACCACGCTTGAGGCGACGTACGAGCCCTTCAACGTCGAAGTCGGAGCTTGTATATGCAACCCTAGGTGGTTCTGGGTCAGCCTCTTCGAGAGTCTCGACGTCCTCCTGAAGCAGGAACGCGCTTTCTGATGCCGGGTCTGACTCTTGCTGGCCTTGAGAAGAGGATTCGTCGGACATATAGAACCTTTGGGGAGGTGGCTGAGTGACGCGGGTACGTGCGATGACAAGGCTAGCGGCTTGAGACATCCATTAACATCAAGGGCATAGGGTCATCCTCTTCCGTTCAAAGCCCAACGCTGGCGCGCAACGCCTACGACTTGCAGGGCGAACATCCTAGAGCTAAGCATCATCTGCCAGCATCCCTAGATGGACGCTGCGGTTGCCACAGCTGGCGACAGGAACTACCCCCTGCGCGAGTCGGTGCTTCGCCCCTTCTTGTCCTCGCGACTACTGGGCGTGCCGAACGAGGGGGCGTGAGGTGTCGCGGTGATCCAATCGGGAGCCTGCATACTGGCGTACAGCCGCCGCCAGATCGGACGTCATGAGGACGTACCGAGTGACAGACTGAGTAACGATCGAGGCACACAGGCTCGGACGTTCACGGACTCCCGGGGACTATCGGTGCAGGTCACAGTCCATATCGGTTCTGCTGACGATCACAGGCAAGTGGCTTCGCATGGAAGGGGTCGCGGGAACATCCAGTGCTGCCCTGGGGCGCTGCCTCGAGCAGGCATGGCCGCCGTCGCCAGCAACCTGATCGATTGCGTTGAGATCTTCACCCGCACCCTGCCCAAATCCCTGTCGCGGTAGGGCAATATCGGGGCATGCGTATCGTCACCCTGAACAGCCGTGCTGTCGTCCCCCGGGAGCACGTGGGTCATGGCCACGACAGGATCCAGGGGGACGAGGCATGAAAAATGTGAGGCTGGAGCTCACCTGGCCGGAACCTGTCAAACCCGGTGAGACGTCAGGCTACTTGCGCGTTTTGTGGTGAGGTGTCGGTCTCGGAGATCACGGGTGGCTGGTTGATCCACACCTTGGTCGGCAATGCCGGTGGGTAGGGTCGC